>NZ_JBLIYX010000022.1:0-76755 GCF_057480955.1 Pseudomonas sp. P65(2024) | reverse complement strand
TGGGGATTTTGGGCAGGTCACGCAAGGGTTTCTTTTTGGTTGGCATACATGCACCTCTTACTCATGTTATGCCCGAACACAAAATTTCTGACACCCTCCGAATGCGCATACAAAAATCAAAACAATCGCCCCCAAGCCCAAGCCCAAGCCCAAGCCCAAGCCCTACCCAAACCAATGCTGCCAAGCCAACCGCACAGTCAACGCCAACACCACGGCAATAAACACCGGCCGAATAAACCTGCTCCCCCCACTGATCGCAGTACGCGCCCCGAAGAACGCCCCGATCATCACCGACACCCCCATGCACAGGCCAACGATGTAATCCACCTGCCCGGAAATGATGAACACCGTCAGCGCCGCGATGTTGCTGACGAAGTTCATGCTACGCGCCACGCCACTGGCGCGAACCAGGTCGATGGGATAGAGCAGCAACGTGCTAACGGTCCAGAAGGCACCGGTGCCGGGCCCGGCGACGCCGTCATAGAAGCCCAGGGTGAAACCTTGCGGGAACTGCCACTTCTTCCTGATCGGCGCCTCGGCGTCCAGAGGCGCCTTGGGCGTGCCGCCGAACAGCAGGTAGACGCCACAGGCAAAGACGACCACCGGCAGCATCTTGTTCAACCATTCGGCAGGCATGTAGTGGGCCACCACCGCGCCGATCAGCGCGCCTGCCAGGGTGCCGACGATCGCCAGGCGCCACTGCGCCGGGTGGAACAGCTTGCGCCGGTAGTAGGTGATGCTGGCGGTGGCAGCGCCGAAGGTCGAGCTGAGCTTGTTGGTGCCCAGCACCAGGTGCGGCGGCATGCCGGCAGTGAGCAGCGCCGGGGTCGTCAGCAGCCCGCCGCCGCCGGCAATGGCGTCGATGAAGCCGGCGACGAAGGCGACCAGGGCGAGGATCAGCAGGGTGAGCGGTTCTACGGTGAGTTCGAAGGGCATGGGGTGTGCGCAGGCTGGAAGGCGGGGTGCGGCAAAAGGCCGCGCTAGAGGTGGTGCATGGTAATCCTGGGCGGCGCGTGATTCCAGTGCCAGCCTCTTCGCGGGTAAACCCGCGAAGAGGCAGCAACAGGGCCTACAGGAACCAGCGATACTCCCGCGCACTGACCTCCTGCAGAAACGCCAGATGGTCCTGGCGCTTGTTCTCGCAATAGACCATCACGAACTCTGCGCCCAGCCCTTCGTTGACTGCCGGGTGTCCGCGCATGGCCGCCACCGCGCCGAGCATGTCCTTGGGGAAATCGATCCCGCTGCCTCGATCTTCGTTCAGCGGCGCGATCGGCTCCTGCGCGGCATCCAGCCCATGCTCCATGCCGCAGAGTATCGCCGCCAGCACCAGATATGGATTGGCATCCGCCCCGGCCAGCCGGTGTTCGATCCGCAGGTTGCGCGGATCCGACTCGGGGATACGAATGCAGGCGTCGCGGTCCTCGAAGCCCCAGCTTGCACGGCTGGCGGCGTTGACCATGGCGCCATAGCGACGAAACGCATTGTGGTTGGCGGCGAACACCGGCATGCAGTGCGGCAGCAGCGCCAGGCAGCCGGCCACGGCGTGGCGCAGCGGGCGCTGGGCGTCGGCGGCGAGCAGGTTGCTGCCGGCCGCGTCGTAGAGGCTGACATGCACATGCATGCCGCTGCCCGGCGCGTGGAGGTAGGGCTTGCTCATGAACGACGCACGCAGCCCATGCTTGAGCGCCACGCCACGGGTGCTGCGACAGAACAGCGCCGCCCAGTCGGCAGCGCGCAGACCGTCGTCGCAGTGAGCGAAATTGATCTCGAACTGGCCAGGGCCCAGCTCGGCGGTGATGACATTGGCGTCCACGCCCTGGGCATTGGCGGTCTCGACCATCTCGCGTAACACATCGGAAAACCGCGAAAGACGCTCGATATGCATGTTCGGCTGGTCGTCGGCATCGCCACTGGCCGGATCGCGGGGGAACTGCGGCAGACCGTCCTTCAGCGCCCGGTCGAACAGGTAGAACTCCAGTTCGAACGCCACCACCGGGCGGATGCCCCGGCGTTCGAGGCGCTGCAGGACGCGGGCCAGCACCTCGCGGGGCTCGAACTCGATGGGCGCCGCGGTGCCGTCCGAGGTGATCAGCATCTGTCCCAGCGGCTCGCGCTCCCAATTAACCGGCTTCAGCGTATCAGGCACCAGGCGGCGCGGGGCGTCCGGGTCACCGTCGTTGAAGCAGTAGTCGCCGATGGGGAACAGCCCGCCCTGCACGCCAAGCAGCACGCAGTTCTGCGGCAGCTTGAGCGGGCTGCCGGCGGCCACCTTTTCCAGCATGTCGATCGGGTAACGCTTGCCGTAGAAGTGCCCGGGGATGTCCAGGCTGATCAAGTCGACGTAGCGCACCTCGGGGTGTCGTGTACGGAAGGCGCGTACTTCGCTGAGCAGATCGGGGAAGCCTGTTGTACTTGTCATGGGCATGCTCTCAACGGAAGACCCAGAGAACCCGGGTCGTTCGGGCGGTCAGGTTGGCGTAGCGGAACTGGCTGTGGGGTGGCAGCTGGAAGCTGTCGTTGGGGTACAGGGTGACGGCATCTTCCTGGCCTTCGAGCCACAGGGTCAGTTCGCCCTCGAGTACGAAACCACCCTGTTCCGAGCTGTCGTCCAGATGCCCCTCGCCACTGCTGGCGCCGGGCGCCAGGTGGCTTTCGAGCATGGCGAAGCGGCCGGTGAGGGTCGGCGAGACCAGCACGTCGGTGATCCCGGCGGCGTAGTACAGGGTACGTCGCTCGCCGGGACGGGTGACCCAGTCGAGCGCCCGGGGCGGCACGGCCTGGTAGAAGTAGGTGGTGGGGACCTGCAGCGCCTCGCTGATGGCGGTGAGGTCGGCCACCGTGGGGCGTGAGAGGCCGCGCTCGACCTGGGAGAGAAAGCCCAGCGAGCGCTTGACCCGGCCGGCCAGCTCGTCAAGGGTCAGCCCACGGTGCTTGCGCAGGTCGCGCACCAGTCGCGCCAGGCCTTGGTTGTCGTCGATCGGTTCAGACATGGTCGCGCATCCTGTACCAGGCTTTGGCGGCTGCTTCCAGGGGCGCGGCCAGCAGGTCGCCGCCAGGGAAGCGGCCATTGTCGATACTCTGGTAAAGCGCGAGCAGATCGTCGTCACCTAGAATCGCGTCACTGACGGCGCGTGCGCCGGCCAGGGTCGGCAGCACCCCGTGCCCGGAGAATCCTTGCAGCCAGTAGCGTTGGCCCTGACGGCCGATATCCGGGGTGCGCTGGATGCTGCAGTCGATATGGCCGCCCCAGGCATGTTCGATGGCCACCCCACGCAACTGCGGGAACACCCGTTCCAGGTAGGGTCGTGTGGCGCTGGCGACGTCCTTGGGGATGCCGCCCAGGTAGGTGCAGCCGCCCCCGAAAAGCAGGCGATGGTCGGGTGTCAGGCGGAAGTAGTCGGGAACGAACTGGTTGTCGATCACGCAGCTGTTGCGTGGCAGCAGCGAGGCGGCGAACTCGGCGTCCAGCGGCGCCGTGGCCACCTGGTAGGAGCCCACCGGCAACAGGCGCCGTGACAGGGCACGGTCGAGCCGGTCGATATAGGCGTTGCAGGCCAGCACCAGTACGCGACTGCGCACCTCGCCCTGATCGGTGCGGACGACGAAGCCATCGGCGTGTTCGTGGTAGTCGAGTACCTGGCTCTGCTCGTAGATCTGCCCGCCGTTCGCCTCGATCACACCGGCCAGGCCCTGGGCCAGTTTCAGTGGGTTGAGGTGGGCGCCATTGGGGTCGTACAGCGCGGCCTGATAACGGGTGCTGTCGATCCACTCGGGCAATTCCTCGCGGCCGATCAGGCGCAGGCAGTCGTAGTCGAACTTCTCCTGTGCTTCACGCCGGGCCTCCTCCAGCAGTTTTACCCGGCGTGGCAGTACGGCGGTCCACAGGCTGCCCAGGCGATAGTCGACGTCAAAGCCATGGCGCTGGGGCAGTTCACGCAGCTCGCGGGCGGCCCAGCACATGCTGTCCCACAGGCGTCGGCTGCGCTCCAGGCCCAGGGCTCGCTCCAGCGGGGGCATGTCGCACGACCAGCCCAGCAAGGCTTGGCCACCGTTGCGGCCCGACGCGGCCCAGGCCACCCGGCTGGCTTCCAGCAGGGTCACGCGCTGGCCGGCCAGTGTCAGGCGCAGGGCCGTGTGCAGGCCGCTGAAGCCGGCACCGACGATCAGGATGTCGGTGTCGTGGGTGCCCTGCAGGGTAGGGCGCAGGGGGATGGTGGCGGGGTAGGTGCGGGCGTAATAGCTGGCGACGTGCTGGGCGGATTGCTTGAACATGCCGGGGCCTCGTGAAATTTTTTCTGATTATTTTCATGAAAAAATAGCAGAGGGTTTTCATAGCGCCAGTCTTCTTAAGATGAGGTGCCTAGCATGACGGTCGGTATTTACGCGTTTTCTGTGGGAGCGGCCTTGCGTCGCGAAAGGGTCGCAGAGCGGCCCCTGACATTCTCTATCTAGCGCTGAGATCCTGGGGCCGCTGCGCGCCCCTTTCGCGACGCAAGGCCGCTCCCACAGGTTGAGCTGGAGCTCGTCTACCTTATGTAGATGCCTTGCGCCGCGGCTGTCGGGGCTTGCTGGCTGCTGTCTTACCCTTGGCGGCACCCTTGCGCTTCTTCTTCCAAGGCGCCGCCGCCTTGCCCGCTGCCGGCCCGCTGATGGTCAGGCGCAGGCCGCTGCACCGTTGCACCAGCTTGCCCATCCAGGCCGACTGGCGGGTGACGAACTCGTCCAGGCTCATCTCGCCGCTCTGCACCATGTCCAGCGCCTGTTCCCAGATCGCCGTGGTGCCGGGGTCGGCAATGGCCCGCGGCACGGCGTCGATCAGGCTGAAGGCGGCGGGCGTGGCCGACAGCGCCTTGCCGTTCTTGACCAGGTAGCCACGGTCGAGCAGGCCCTGGATGATGCTGGCCCGGGTGGCCTCGGTGCCGATGCCAGTGGTTTCCTTGAGCTTCTGTTTCAGCCGAGGGTCGTCGACCAGCTTGGCGACGTTCTTCATCGCCTTGATCAGGTCGCCTTCGGTAAAGGGCTTGGGCGGCTGGGTCCACAGGTCCTTCAACTGCAGGTCTCGCACTGCGCAGTCCTGGCCTTCGCGCAGCGCCGGCAGCACCTGGGCCGGTGGCGCCTCGCGACCCTTGGTTGGGGTCAGTGCCTCGGGCAGCGCCCGGCGCCAACCCGGCTCGACGATCTGCTTGCCCACCGCCCGCAGCGCATGACCGGCGCAATCGAACTCGGCCTGGGTGCGGTCGTACTCGTGGTTGGGCAGGAACTGCGCCAGGTAACGGGCGCGGATCAGGGTATACACCGCCTTGTACTTGGGCGGCAGGCGCGCCGGGTCGCTGGCGGCGGCGGTGGGGATGATGCCGTGGTGGGCGCTGACCTTCTGGTCGTTCCATGCGCGCGAGCGGCGACCTGGGTCCAGGTGCGGCCGCAGCGGCGCGAGGCTGTCGTCGGCACGCTGAAGCACGGCGAGGATGCCAGCGGCCTCGCCGTGCTGGCTGAGAGGCAGGTAGCCGCTGTCGCTGCGCGGGTAGGTGATGAGCTTGTGGGTCTCGTACAGGGCCTGGGCGATGTCCAGGGTCTCCTGGGCGCCGAGGCCGAGCTTCTTCGAGCACACCTCCTGCAGGGTGCCGAGGTCGAAGGGCAGGGGAGCCACCTCGCGCACGCGTTCGGTGGCGATCTTGCGCACCCGGGCGCTGGCGGCCGCCTGCATGTCGGCGGCCGCCAGCTGGGCAAGGTCCTGCCTCAGGCAGCGACCCTGGTCGTCGCAGGCGTCCTCCGGCGCGCGCCACTGGGCGTTGAACACGCTGCCGGCGCTTTCCAGTTGCACCTCGATGGCCCAGAAGGGCACCGGCACGAAGTCGGCGATGCTGCGGTCGCGGTCCACCACCAGGCGCAGCGTCGGTGTCTGCACCCGGCCTACCGGCAGCACGCCCTGATAGCCGGACTGGCGGCCGAGCAGGGTGAACAGGCGGCTCATGTTCATGCCGATCAGCCAGTCGGCCCGCGAGCGGCCGAGGGCCGAATGGTACAGGCTAAAGGTCTCCTGCCCCGGCAGCAGGCGGCCCAGCGCCTTGCGGATCGAGGCATCGTCCAGCGCCGACAGCCACAGACGCTGGATCGGCCCTCGGTAGCGACAGTGCTCGACCAGCTCCCGGGCGATCATCTCGCCCTCGCGGTCGGCGTCGGTGGCGATCACCAGTTCGCGGGCCTCGCCGAGCAGGCGCTTGACCGCCTTGTACTGGCTGGCGGTCTTGGGCTTGACGGTCATCTTCCACTTTTGCGGGATGATCGGCAGGTCCTCGAGGACCCAGCGCTTGTAGCGCTCGTCGTAGCTGTCTGGTGGGGCGGTCTCGAGCAGGTGGCCGATGCACCAGGTCACGCAAACATCGGTGCCTTGCCAGCAGCCGTCGCCACGCCGCTGGGCGCCGAGGACCTTGGCGATGTCTTTTGCCTGGGAGGGTTTTTCGCAGAGAAAGAGGCGCATGGCCGGAACGCTTGATCGCGGAAGATGGGCACTAGGATGCGCAAGCCAGGGCGTGCAGGCAAGCTTTATCTGTATGCATGTACAGGTTTTTCGCCCGCATGTTTGGCAGGGTAGTCACCCCTTGGGGTTGGACGACTCGGCAAATGCGTGCCAGCTTTGCCTTTCGCCCGCCAGTTGTGTCACTGGACGATGTCGCTGGGGTGTCCTTCCTACAAGAACAACAGGGATGTAAACCAATGCCCGTTTTCGATTACCGACAGCTCGACAGCACTGCCTCCTCCTCGCTCTATAAAGATGCCATGGCCCTGGCCACCTATGCCTACCATGGCATCGACGATGGCTTCAGCGCCGGCTACCAGAAGTACGGTTTTGGCCTGGGCCTGCCGGCCACCCTGGTCAAGGCGCTGATCGGCGGCACCGACAGTCAGGGCGTCATTCCCGGCATCCCCTGGAACCCTGACTCCGAAGCCCGGGCCCTGGCGCAGGTCAAGGCCGCCGGCTGGACGCCGATCAGCGCGGCGCAGCTGGGCTACCAGGGCAAGACCGACGCCCGCGGCACATTCCATGGCGAAGCGCCGGGCTACACCTCGGCACAGGTGGAAATCCTTGGGCGCTACGATGCCGCCGGCCAGCTCAGCGGCATCGGCATCGCCTTCCGCGGCACCAGCGGCCCGCGTGAGAACCTGCTGGGTGACACCATCGGTGACGCCATCAACGACCTGCTGGCGGCGATCGGCCCGGCCGGTTATGCCCGTGACTACGCCGGTAACGCATTCGGGCAACTGCTCGCCGATGTGGCGGCCTTCGCCAAGGCCAACGGCCTGAGCGGCGCCGATGTCACCGTCAGTGGTCACAGCCTAGGCGGCCTGGCGGTCAACAGCCTGGCCGATCTCAGCGGCTCGCGCTGGGGCGGCTTCTACCAGGATGCGCGTTACGTCGCCTTCGCCTCGCCGACCCAGGCCGCCGACGCCAGCAAGGTGCTCAATATCGGCTATGAGAACGACCCGGTGTTCCGCGTGCTCGACGGCACCTCGGCAACCTGGGGCACCCTGGGCGTGCACGACGGCGCCAAGGCCTCGGCCACCAACAACATTGTCAACTTCAACGACCACTACGCCTCCGACGCCTGGAACCTGCTGCCGTTCTCCATCGGCAACATCGCCACTTGGTTGTCGCACCTGCCGACGGCCTACGCCGATGGCCTTGGTCGGGTGCTGGGGTCGTCGTTCTATCAATGGACCAGCCGCGACTCGACCATCGTGGTCAGCAACCTGTCCGATGTCACCCGTGGCTCGACCTGGGTCGAGGACCTCAACCGCAATGCCGAGCCGCACAAAGGCAGCACCTTCATCATCGGCTCCGACCAGGATGACCTGATCCACGGCGGGCGTGGCAACGACTACCTTGAGGGGCGGGCCGGCAATGACACCTTCCGCGACGACGGCGGCTTCAACCTGATCGACGGCGGCGCCGGCCATGACACCCTGAAGCTGCAGGACGCCCTGGCCAACCTGAGCATCGCCCGGGACGGCGAGGGCACGCTGTACGTGCGCGACGCCCAGGGCGGCATCAGCCTGGTGCGCAATGTCGAGAACCTGGTGAGCAAGGAGTCGAGCCTGCTGATCTTCAGCAAGGAGGTCAGCCATGGGGTCGCGGCGCAGGGGCTGTTCGAGAGCGGCAAGGTCACGCCCTACGCGTCTTCGCTCAACGGCACCCAGGCTGGCGACCAACTGGTGGCGGGCAACCAGGGTCAGTGGTTGTTTGGCCTGGGCGGTGACGATCGGCTGCAGGGCGGTGCTGGCAATGACGTGCTGGTCGGCGGCGCGGGCAACGATGTGCTCATTGGCGGCGGCGGGCGCGACACCTTCCTGTTCAGCGAGCATTTTGGCCAGGATCGGGTGCTGGACTTCTCCGGGCAGGACCGGCTGGTGTTCATTGGCGTGGACAGAGGTACGGCGGCGCCGGACTGGCGTGCCCATGCCAGCCAGGTTGGCAATGACCTGGTGCTGAAGTTCGGGGGGGATAGCGTGACGCTGGTGGGGATCTCGGCCCAGGGGGTGGGGGATGGGCAGATTGTGATTGCCTGAGGGGTAGGGCGTAACCCTGTAGGAGCGGCCTTGCCGACGCCTCGGCAAGGCCGCTCCTAAAAGAGCAGGCCAACGTGATGGCTCAGGCCATCTCGCGCGAGTCGCGAACCATGTCCACGTGCGGAATGCCAGCCTCGAGGAACTCCTCGCTGACCACGCGGAACCCCAGGCGCTCATAGAATGGCGTGGCGTGCACCTGGGCGCTGAGCATCTGCTGCTTGAGGTCGCGGTTCTGCGCCTCGACGATCACCGCGCGCATCAGCGCGTCGCCCACATGCAGGCCGCGCCAGTCCTTGAGCACCGAGACCCGGCCGATGGTGCCGTCGGGCAGCAGGCGGGCGGTACCGATCGGGTAGTCGCCCTCCATGGCCAGGAAGTGCACGGCGGTCGGGTCTTCTGCGTCGAATTCCAGCTCCGGCGGCACGTGCTGCTCGGCGACGAACACGGCGCTGCGGATACGGTGGATGTCGGCGTTGTCCTTGTGCCAGTCGGCCAGTCGAACACTGATCTTATTCATCGGCGAATCCCAGGCTGCCTTGCATGACCAGTTGTTGTACCAGCATCAGGCCGTCTTCGTCTTCCAGCCACTGCCCAAGGTTCTCGCTGTGCAGGGCATCGGCGGAGCAGATCAGCTTCAGCAGCTCGCGCAGTTTGCCCGGCAGCGGGCAGCTGCGACCGCTGGCGAACAGCAACAGGTCGTCGCCGAACTCCGACCAGGCCAGGCGTGCGCTCGGGTTGCGGATCAGGATGGCGCCCTGGCCGAGGTAGTCGAGCAGCTCCTGCTCGCTCAGCTCTTCACCCACCACCTGCTCGGGATAACGCGGCTCGGTCATGAACTGGCCGAACCAGGTCAGCAGCAGGTCCTTGTCGGCCATGTGCTTGTCGATCAGCGCCTTGAGGCGGTCGAGGGCGTCGTGCTGGATCTGGTGCGGGTCGCTGACCGGCTGGGCGTCGGCGTCGCTGTAGCGCTCTTCCTCCGGCAGGAACTGGCCGAGGAAGTCGGTGAAGTGGGTCAGCACTTCGGCGGCGCTCGGGGCGCGGAAGCCCACCGAGTAGGTCAGGCACTCGCTCTCGGCAACGCCGTAGTGGGCCAGGCGCGGCGGCAGGTAGAGCATGTCACCCGGCTCCAGGGTCCACTCTTCGCTCTGCTCGAAGTCGGCCAGGATGCGCAGGTCGGCGTGGTCGATCAGCGCGCTGTCGCTGTTGCACATCTGTCCGACTTTCCAGTTGCGCGTGCCGTCGCCCTGCAGCAGGAATACGTCGTAGTTGTCGAAGTGCGGGCCGACGCTGCCGCCGGGCGCCGCATAGCTGATCATCACATCGTCGATGCGCCAGCTCGGCAGGAAGCGGAACGCTTCGAGCAGCTCGGCCACTTCCGGCACGAACTGGTCAACCGCCTGCACCAGCAGGGTCCAGTCGCGCTCGGGCAGGTCGGCGAAAGCGTCCTCGGCGAACGGGCCGCGGCGCAGCTCCCACGGGCGCTCGCCGTGTTCGAGTACCAGGCGCGACTCGACTTCTTCTTCCAAGGCCAGGCCGGCCAGCTCGTCGGCGTCGATGGGGCTGACGAAGTCGGGGAAGGCCTGACGCACCAGCAGCGGCTTTTTCTGCCAGTAGTCGCGCAGGAATTCACGGGCCGTGAGGCCGCCCAACAGTTGCAGTGGAGTATCAGAATTCATGTTCAACCTATTGAAAAAACTTAGTTTTCGTACGGGAATAAAAACGCCCGGCCAGGCCGGGCGTTGTACGCGACGCTCAGCTTAGATGCGTTTGGCCTGGGCCACGGCGTTGCCGATGTAGGTCGCCGGGGTCAGTTGCTTGAGCTCGGCCTTGGCTTCGGCCGGCATGTCCAGGCCGTCGATGAAGGTCAGCAGCGCTTCAGGGGTGATGCCCTTGCCACGGGTCAGCTCCTTGAGCTTCTCGTAGGGGTTCTCGATGTTGAAGCGGCGCATCACGGTCTGGATCGGCTCGGCCAGGACTTCCCAGCAGGCGTCCAGGTCGGCGGCGATGCGGGCGGCGTTGACTTCCAGCTTGCCGATGCCTTTCAGGCTGGCTTCGTAGGCGATGACGCTGTGGGCGAAGCCCACGCCCAGGTTGCGCAGCACGGTGGAGTCGGTCAGGTCGCGCTGCCAGCGCGAGATCGGCAGCTTGCTGGCCAGGTGCTGGAACAGTGCATTGGCGATGCCCAGGTTGCCTTCGGAGTTCTCGAAGTCGATCGGGTTGACCTTGTGTGGCATGGTCGAGGAGCCGATTTCGCCGGCGACGGTCTTCTGCTTGAAGTAGCCCAGCGAGATGTAGCCCCAGACGTCGCGGTCGAAGTCGATGAGGATGGTGTTGAAGCGGGCGATGGCGTCGAACAGCTCGGCGATGTAGTCGTGCGGCTCGATCTGGGTGGTGTAGGGGTTGAACACCAGGCCCAGCTCGTCCTCGATGAAGGCGCGGGCGTTGGCTTCCCAGTCGATCTGCGAGTAGGCCGACAGGTGGGCGTTGTAGTTGCCCACGGCGCCGTTGATCTTGCCCAGCAGCGGCACGGCTGCCACCTGGGCGATCTGGCGCTCCAGGCGGTAGACGACGTTGGCCAGCTCTTTACCCAGGGTGGTCGGCGAGGCCGGCTGGCCGTGGGTGCGCGACAGCATCGGCACGTCGGCGTGGGCGTGGGCCAGGGCACGGATGGATTCGGCGATCTGGCGCATCAGCGGCAGCAGCACGTCGTCACGGCCGGCGCGCAGCATCAGGGCGTGGGACAGGTTATTGATGTCCTCGCTGGTGCAGGCGAAGTGGATGAACTCGCTGACCTTGGCCAGCTCAGGCAGTTGAGCCGCTTGCTCCTTGAGCAGGTACTCGATGGCCTTGACGTCGTGGTTGGTGGTGCGCTCGATTTCCTTGACGCGTTCGGCGTGCTCAAGTTTGAAATCGGTGGCCAGGCTATCCAGCACGGCGTTGGCTTCGGCGGAGAACGCCGGCACTTCGCCAATCTGCGGGTGGGCGGCCAGGCGCTGCAGCCAGCGTACTTCGACCAAGGCGCGGAAACGGATCAGGCCGAATTCGCTGAAGATGGGGCGCAAGGCCTGGGTTTTGCCGGCATAACGGCCGTCTACAGGGGAAACCGCAGTGAGCGAGGAGAGCTGCATGGGGTGTTCTCGGACAGTCAGGCTTTTGGAAGGGCGCATATCATACATGAAAAACGCGCCCGAGTCGGGTGGCTGACCAAAGGTCGGGCCTATCAAAACTGTTGCGATCCCCTGTAGGAGCGGCCTTGTGTCGCGAAAGGGCTGCGCAGCAGCCCCGGCAATCTTGAGTCAGGCTCGAGATCCTGGGGCCGCGCTGCGGCCCTTTCGCGACACAAGGCCGCTCCTACAGGTTCTGCGTCAATCGTTGGTACGCATCATCCCGTACAGTTCATTGAGCAACTTGCGCCGGCTGAACACCAGCTGCCAGCGGTGCCCGCCCAGCTGGCGCCACAGGCGCGCCGCGCGGATGCCGGCCAGCAGCAGGGCGCGGATCTTCGAGGCGTTGCTGGCCTGCTGCAGGAAACGCATGTCGCCGTGCACCTGGATGCGCTGGCGCAGGGTGCTCAGGGTGTCCTGGTACAAGGCTCCACTGGAAGCAATGACGTTTTCGTGAACCAGGCCGAAATGCTCGGCCTGGGACTGGATCTGCGGCAGGCGGTTGCCGATGGTGTCGAGCATGTCGCCACGCTTGTTCAACTGGCGCTCAAGGCCCAGCATCGACAGGGCGTAGCGCAGCGGTTCGCGCTGCAGGCTGCTGGGGTCGCGCTCCAGGGCGCCGACCAGCGCGCGGTAGCCGTCGCGCAGGTTGAGGTCGTCGCCGCCGAACACCTCCAGGGTATCCTTCGGGTCGCGCACCAGCAGGCTGCCGAGCATGCAACCGATGTTGGCTTCGCTGGCCTGGCCGGTGCGGGCGATGCGGTCGACCAGCACCGCGGCCTGGAACACACCACCCAGGGCGACCAACTGCTCCTGAAGGTTGTTCATCGGCGCGGGCTCCACGGCTCGGCGATCTCGATCACGCCGCCGCCCAGGCACACCTCGCCGTCATAGAACACCACCGACTGGCCCGGGGTGACGGCGCGCTGCGGCTCGTCGAACACGGCGCGGTAGCCGCTCTCGGTGCGTTCCAGGGTGCACTGCTGGTCGCCCTGGCGGTAGCGCACCTTGGCGGTCAGGCGGCGCGGGCTGGACAGGTCGATCGGGTTGACCCAGAAAATTTCCGAGGCCAGCAGGGCGCGGGAGAACAGCCACGGGTGCTCGTTGCCCTGGCCGACCACCAGCACATTGCGCGCGAGGTCTTTTTCCAGCACGTACCACGGCTCGTCGCCGGCGTCCTTCAGGCCGCCGATGCCCAGGCCCTGGCGCTGGCCGATGGTGTGGTACATCAGGCCATGGTGCTGGCCGATCACTTCACCCTCGGTGGTCTGGATCTCGCCGGGCTGGGCCGGCAGGTACTGCTTGAGAAAATCGCTGAAGCGGCGCTCGCCGATGAAGCAGATGCCGGTGGAGTCCTTCTTCTTGGCGGTGGCCAGGCCGTGTTTTTCGGCGATGGCGCGTACCTCGGGCTTTTCCAGCTCGCCGACCGGGAACAGGGTGCGGGCGATTTCCTTGCCGCCGACGGCATGCAGGAAATAGCTCTGGTCCTTGTTCGGGTCCAGGCCCTTGAGCAGCTCGGTCAGCGCGCCAGTGTCGCGGCGGCGCACGTAGTGGCCAGTTGCGATCAGGTCGGCGCCCAGGGACAGGGCGTAGTCGAGGAACGCCTTGAACTTGATCTCGCGGTTGCAGAGGATGTCCGGGTTGGGCGTACGGCCGGCCTTGTACTCCTCGAGGAAGTGCTCGAACACGTTGTCCCAGTATTCGGCGGCGAAGTTGGCAGTGTGCAGCTTGATGCCGATGCGGTCGCACACGGCCTGGGCGTCGGCCAGGTCTTCGCGGGCGGTGCAGTATTCGGTGCCGTCGTCTTCTTCCCAGTTCTTCATGAACAGACCTTCCACCTGGTAGCCCTGCTCGATGAGCAGAAGGGCGGAGACGGAAGAGTCCACGCCGCCGGACATGCCGACGATGACGCGGGTCTTGGCGGGGTCTTTGAGTGCTGGGCTGGTCATGGCTACCGGTGTGTATCAGAGGGGAAAAACGCCGATTCTATCAAACCCGTGGGCTGGCGTCAGTCGCGCAGCAGGTCGAGGCTGTGCAGCGGGCCTTTGAGATAGTCGTCGAGGCAGCGCGGTACCAACTCGCTACGCCAGCGTGACGGCTCGGCCAGCAGTTCGTCGCGGGTCAGCCACACGGCACGGACGATGTCGCTGTCCAGCGCCAGGTCGGCATGATGGTGCACGGGGCGGGCGGCGAAGCAGATGCGCTGGTAGGTGACGCCGTTGCTCGGGGCGGTATAGAGGTAGATGCCGACCACGCCGGTGAGTTCGACTTCCCAGGCGGTTTCCTCGAGGGTTTCGCGCAGGGCGGCCTGGGCGATGGTCTCGTTGGCCTCGAGGTGGCCGGCGGGCTGATTGAATACATGTTGGCCGGCCTTGAACTCCTCGACGAAGAGGAACTTGCCGTCGTGTTCGACGATGGTGGCGACGGTGATGTGGGGTTGCCAGGTCATACAGTGGGCTCCATGGCGGGGCGTGGGAGCGGGCTTGCCCCGCGATTGCGCCCATACAGGTTCAGCGCAATCGCGGGGCAAGCCCGCTCCCACGGGAGATTTCACAAACTTCAAAAAGCACAAACCCCGGTGCGTGGCCGGGGTCTGTGCTGTTACGTCAAGCGAACCTTACAGGGCGGCGATGGCGCTGTTCAGGGTCTGGCTTGGGCGCATCACCTTGGCGGTCAGCTCGGCATCCGGGGCGTAGTAGCCACCGATGTCGGCCGGCTTGCCCTGGACGGCGTTGAGCTCGGCGACGATGGTCGCCTCGTTCTCGCTCAGGGTCTTGGCCAGCGGGGCGAAGCGCGCCTGCAGGGCGGTGTCGTCGGTCTGGGCGGCCAGTGCCTCTGCCCAGTACAGGGTCAGGTAGAAGTGGCTGCCACGGTTGTCGATACCGCCGACCTTGCGCGAAGGCGACTTGTTGGTGTCGAGGAACTTGCCGGTAGCCTGGTCCAGGGTGTTGGCCAGGACCTTGGCGCGCGGGTTGTCGTAGGTGTTGCCCAGGTGCTCCAGGGAGGCGGCCAGGGCCAGGAACTCACCCAGCGAGTCCCAGCGCAGGAAGTTCTCTTCAACCAGCTGCTGCACGTGCTTCGGTGCCGAACCACCGGCGCCGGTCTCGAACAGGCCGCCGCCGTTCATCAGCGGAACGATCGACAGCATCTTGGCGCTGGTGCCCAGTTCCATGATCGGGAACAGGTCGGTCAGGTAGTCACGCAGCACGTTGCCGGTCACCGAGATGGTGTCCTTGCCTTCGCGGATGCGGGCCAGGGAGAACTTGATGGCGTCGACCGGGGCCAGGATGCGGATGTCAAGGCCGGAGGTGTCGTGATCCTTCAGGTACTGCTGCACCTTCTCGATCATCACGCCGTCGTGGGCGCGGGCCGGGTCCAGCCAGAACACCGCCGGGGTGTTGCTCAGGCGGGCGCGGTTGACGGCCAGCTTGACCCAGTCCTGGATCGGCGCGTCCTTGGTCTGGCACATACGGAAGATGTCACCGGCTTCGACGTCCTGCTCCAGCACGACCTTGCCCTTGCCATCGACCACGCGCACGACGCCGTCGGCCTTGATCTGGAAGGTCTTGTCGTGGGAGCCGTACTCTTCGGCTTTTTGCGCCATCAGGCCGACGTTCGGCACGCTGCCCATGGTGGTCGGGTCGAAGGCGCCGTTGGCCTTGCAGTCTTCGATGGTGGCCTGGTAGATGCCGGCGTAGCAGCGGTCCGGGATGATCGCCTTGGCGTCCTGCAGTTCACCGGCGGTGTTCCACATCTTGCCCGAGTCGCGGATCATCGCAGGCATCGAGGCGTCGACGATGACGTCGCTCGGTACGTGCAGGTTGGTGATGCCCTTGTCCGAATTGACCATGGCCAGGGCCGGGCGAACGGCGTACAGGGCCTGGATGTCGGCTTCGATCTCGGCTTGCTTCTCGGCAGGCAGATCCTTGATGCGGGCGTACAGGTCGCCGATGCCGTTGTTGGCGTTGAAGCCCACCTGGCTGAGTGCGGCTGCGTGCTTGGCCAGTACGTCGCCGTAGAACTCTTCGACGATCACGCCGAACATGATCGGGTCGGAGACCTTCATCATGGTGGCTTTCAGGTGCACCGACAGCAGCACGCCAGAGGCCTTGGCATCGGCGATCTGCTCGGCGATGAAGGCTTTCAGGGCCTTGCGGCTCAGGGTGGCGCAGTCGATGACTTCGGCGGCCTTGACGGCGGTTTTTTCTTTCAGGACGGTGGTGGCGCCGTCCTTGCCGACCAGCTCGATGCGCAGGCTGTCGTCAGCCTCGATCAGCGCGGCTTTTTCGCTGCCGTAGAAGTCGCCCTGGGTCATGTGGGCAACGTGCGACTTGGAGTCGGCGGCCCAGGCGCCCATCTTGTGCGGGTGCTTGCGGGCGTAGTTCTTGACCGACAGCGGGGCGCGGCGGTCGGAGTTGCCTTCGCGCAGGACCGGGTTCACGGCGCTGCCCTTGATGCGGTCATAGCGGGCGCGGGATTCTTTTTCCTCGGCGCTGGCCGGCTCGTCGGCGTAGTCGGGGATGTTGAAGCCCTTGGCTTGCAGCTCCTTGATCGCGGCCTTCAGCTGTGGAACCGACGCGGAGATGTTCGGCAGCTTGATGATGTTGGCTTCAGGGGTGGTGGCCAGCTGACCCAGTTCCGCCAGGTGATCGCCTACCTGCTTCTCGGCACCCAGTTGCTCCGGGAAGGCGGCGAGGATACGGCCGGCCAGGGAGATGTCACGGGTTTCGACGGCGATATCGGCCGAAGCGGTGAAGGCCTCGACGATCGGCAGCAGCGAGTAGGTGGCGAGGGCGGGGGCTTCGTCGGTGAAGGTGTAGATGATCTTGGAACGGGTGGGCATGCGGGTTAACTCTCTATGTGCTGAGCGTACTCGAGTCTCGAGGTGCGCAGGGTAGGCGCTTCGCCCTGGCGACGCCATGAGCGGAAAGTCGAGAGGCTGCGAGCGGTGATGGTGGATGCATCAGTCGAGCGTCAAGTGCTGGGCCGCGGTAACAACCCAGGCTTTGCGGTCATTCATGACCAAGGGCGAGCCGCATTTTCCTAGGGTTCGCCCCGATGACCCTATGGTCGCGCCGGAGTATATCAAACCCTTTGGGCTATTCAGCAAGGTGAACTGGTATCAGCGCATTTATAAGACCAAAGACGTAGGAGCAATGTGGCGTGTTGCCGCAGGCTGCCAGGGGGATTTTCCAATCCTTTTTCGACTGTCGTGGCAGCGAGCTTGCAGGTCGGCAGATGTGGTTTAGGCTCAGTGGATCGCACGATTTCCAATCACACCAGGAAAAGCGGAGTAGTGCAGCATGGGATACCAGAAAATCAAGGTTCCGTCTGATGGTGCCAAGATCACTGTCAATGCAGACCATTCGCTCAACGTTCCCGATAACCCCATCATTCCCTACATCGAAGGTGACGGCATTGGCGTGGACGTCTCGCCGGTGATGATCAAGGTGGTCGACGCCGCCGTGCAGAAAGCCTACGGCGGCAAGCGCAAGATCGCCTGGATGGAGGTGTACGCCGGCGAGAAGGCCACCCAGGTCTACGACCAGGATACCTGGCTGCCCCAGGAAACCCTGGATGCGGTGCGCGACTACGTGGTGTCGATCAAGGGGCCGCTGACCACCCCGGTTGGCGGCGGCATCCGCTCGCTCAACGTGGCCCTGCGCCAGCAGCTCGACCTCTATGTGTGCCTGCGCCCGGTGGTCTGGTTCCAGGGCGTGCCGAGCCCGGTGAAAAAGCCGGGTGACGTCGACATGGTGATCTTCCGCGAGAATTCCGAGGACATCTATGCCGGCATCGAGTGGAAGGCCGGTTCGCCCGAGGCGAACAAGGTGATCAAGTTCCTCAAGGAAGAAATGGGCGTCACCAAGATCCGCTTCGACCAGGACTGCGGTATTGGCGTCAAGCCAGTCTCGAAGGAGGGCACCAAGCGCCTGGTGCGCAAGGCCCTGCAGTATGTGGTGGACAACGACCGCAAGTCGCTGACCCTGGTGCACAAGGGCAACATCATGAAGTTCACCGAAGGGGCCTTCAAGGACTGGGGCTACGAGGTGGCACGCGACGAGTTCGGCGCCGAGCTGCTCGATGGCGGCCCGTGGATGAAGTTCAGGAATCCGAAGACAGGCCGCGAGGTGATCGTCAAGGATGCCATCGCCGACGCCATGCTCCAGCAGATCCTGCTGCGTCCGGCCGAGTACGATGTGATTGCCACCCTCAACCTCAACGGCGACTACCTGTCCGATGCCCTGGCGGCGGAAGTGGGTGGTATCGGCATCGCGCCAGGCGCCAACCTGTCGGATACCGTGGCCATGTTCGAGGCCACACATGGCACCGCGCCGAAGTACGCCGGCAAGGACCAGGTCAACCCGGGCTCGGTGATCCTCTCGGCGGAAATGATGCTGCGGCACATGGGCTGGACCGAGGCGGCCGACCTGATCATCAAGGGCACCAATGGCGCCATTGCGGCCAAGACCGTGACCTATGACTTCGAGCGCCTGATGGACGGCGCGACCCTGGTCGGTAGTTCGGGCTTTGGCGAGGCGCTGATCAAGCACATGTAAGCGGGGCAAAAAAACGGTCGCCTCTTTATATTAAAGGGGCGACCGGCTTTTTCGTTTACCGGCAGACAGGTTGGGAATCAGACTTCGACGGTATTGTTTGGGTTCGTCGCGCTGGCCTGGACGTTGCTGGTCGCGCTTCTGATGTCGGTCGCGTGCAGCCCTTTGGGGCCCTGGATGATCTCGAAGTTCACGGCCTGGCCGGCTTTCAGCGTCTTGTAACCGTCCATCTGGATCGCTGAATAGTGGGCGAACAGATCATCGGTCTTGCCATCCTCGTTGATGAATCCGTAGCCCTTGGCATTGTTGAACCACTTGACTTTACCGCTTGCCATCCCTATGTCCCTCTGCAAAGGACTCCATCACTGGAGTATCATCCACTTCATCCGCATACGAACCTTGCGAGAAAATCTGGTTGACTGCGCGGATCTTTATCGACCACGGTGGGTTCTTATTGGTTGTAACACCGTTTTGCCGATAGTCAAGGTCAGCCGGCGCCTGCGCCGGGAGCGGCCTGCGCGGTCAAGCCACAACCTTAACCTGTCGATCATGATGAAATTCTTTCCATGCATGTACCCAGTGAGATTCGACTAACATTCAATCAGGATCGCCCCCAGTCGCATGAGGACGGGCATGAGGACGATGGCGCGGGCCTTGCCGTCCAGGAGGCCAAGCCGATCCTGCAGGCGCCGCCGATGTACAAGGTGGTTTTGTTCAACGATGACTACACGCCGATGGATTTCGTCGTCGAAGTGCTCGAGACGTTCTTCAATTTGAACCGCGAGCTGGCAACGAAGATCATGCTGACCGTCCATACCGAAGGGCGGGCAGTATGCGGATTGTTTACCCGTGACATCGCCGAGACAAAGGCCATGCAGGTCAACCAATACGCCAGGGAAAGCCAGCATCCGCTACTCTGTGAAATCGAGAAGGACGGTTAATCGCCGACCACTTGGGTATGAGGTGAAGCTATGTTAAACCGCGAGCTCGAAGTCACCCTCAATCTGGCCTTCAAGGAGGCCCGTTCGAAGCGTCATGAGTTCATGACCGTCGAACACCTGCTGCTGGCACTCCTTGACAATGAGGCTGCCGCGACCGTTCTGCGCGCCTGTGGCGCCAATCTCGACAAACTCAAGCACGACCTGCAGGAGTTCATCGATTCGACCACCCCGCTGATCCCTGTGCATGACGAGGACCGCGAGACGCAACCGACCCTGGGCTTCCAGCGTGTGCTGCAGCGTGCCGTGTTCCACGTTCAGAGCTCCGGCAAGCGCGAAGTGACCGGCGCCAATGTGCTGGTGGCGATCTTCAGCGAACAGGAAAGCCAGGCAGTGTTCCTGCTCAAGCAGCAGAGCGTGGCGCGCATCGACGTTGTCAACTACATCGCCCACGGCATCAGCAAGGTGCCGGGCCACGGTTCGCACAACGAAAGCGAGCAGGACATGCAGGACGAGGAGGGCGGCGAAGCGTCGTCGTCCAGCAACCCGCTGGACGCCTATGCCAGCAACCTGAATGAACTGGCCCGGGCTGGGCGCATCGACCCGCTGGTCGGGCGCGAGCAGGAGGTCGAGCGCGTGGCGCAGATCCTCGCCCGCCGGCGCAAGAACAACCCGCTGCTGGTCGGCGAGGCCGGCGTGGGCAAGACCGCCATCGCCGAAGGCTTGGCCAAGCGCATCGTCGACGGGCAGGTGCCCGACCTGCTGGCGCAGAGCGTGGTCTACTCCCTCGATCTCGGCGCGCTGCTGGCCGGTACCAAGTACCGCGGCGACTTCGAGAAGCGGTTCAAGGCGCTGCTCGGCGAGCTGCGCAAGCGCCCGCAGGCGATCCTGTTCATCGACGAGATCCACACCATCATCGGCGCCGGTGCGGCCTCCGGTGGCGTGATGGATGCGTCCAACCTGCTCAAGCCGCTGCTGTCGTCCGGTGAGATCCGTTGCATCGGCTCGACCACCTTCCAGGAGTTCCGCGGCATCTTCGAGAAGGATCGCGCCCTGGCGCGGCGCTTCCAGAAAGTCGACGTCACCGAGCCGTCGGTGGAGGACACCGTGGGCATCCTGCGCGGGCTCAAGGGCCGCTTCGAGAGCCACCACAACATCGAGTACAGCGACGAGGCCCTGCGCGCCGCCGCCGAACTGGCCTCGCGCTACATCAACGACCGGCACATGCCCGACAAGGCCATCGACGTGATCGACGAGGCCGGCGCCTACCAGCGCCTGCAGCCGGAAGCCAGTCGGGTCAAGCGCATCGACGTGCCGCAGGTCGAGGATATCGTCGCCAAGATCGCGCGGATTCCGCCGAAGCACGTCACCAGCTCCGACAAGGAGCTGCTGCGCAACCTCGAGCGTGACCTGAAACTGACCGTGTTCGGCCAGGATGCGGCGATCGACTCGCTGGCCACCGCCATCAAGCTGTCCCGTGCCGGCCTCAAGGCGCCGGACAAGCCAGTCGGCTCGTTCCTGTTCGCCGGCCCCACCGGCGTGGGCAAGACCGAGGCCGCCCGTCAGCTGGCCAAGGCCCTGGGCGTGGAACTGGTGCGCTTCGACATGTCCGAGTACATGGAGCGGCATACCGTGTCGCGCCTGATCGGTGCGCCGCCCGGCTATGTCGGGTTCGACCAGGGCGGTCTGCTGACCGAGGCCATCACCAAGCAACCGCACTGCGTGCTGCTGCTCGACGAGATCGAGAAGGCCCACCCGGAAGTCTTCAACCTGCTGCTGCAGGTAATGGATCACGGGACCCTGACCGACAACAACGGGCGCAAGGCGGACTTCCGCAACGTGATCCTGATCATGACCACCAACGCCGGCGCCGAAACCGCCGCGCGGGCCTCGATCGGCTTCACCCACCAGGACCACTCGTCCGACGCGATGGAGGTCATCCGCAAGAGCTTCACGCCGGAGTTCCGCAACCGCCTGGATACCATCATCCAGTTCGGTCGCCTGTCCCACGAGACGATCAAGAGCATCGTCGACAAGTTCCTCATCGAACTGCAGGCGCAGCTGGAAGACAAGCGTGTGCTGCTGGAGGTCACCGACGCCGCCCGCGGCTGGCTGGCGGCCTCGGGCTACGACGTGCAGATGGGCGCACGGCCGATGGCGCGGCTGATCCAGGACAAGATCAAGCGGCCGCTGGCCGAGGAGATCCTGTTTGGCGAGCTGGCCGAGCACGGTGGTGTGGTGCATATCGACCTGCGCGATGGCGAGCTGGTGTTCGATTACGAGACCACGGCTGAAGTCGCGTAAGGCTGGGGCTGCACAGCAGCCCCGTTTTATGGAAGCCCACAAAAAAGCCCGGCACATTGGCCGGGCTTTTTCATGGCTGGAGCTTAGCGCGCACGGTAGGTGATGCGGCCCTTGCTCAGGTCATACGGCGTCAGTTCGACGCGGACCTTGTCGCCAGTGAGAATACGGATGTAGTTCTTGCGCATTTTGCCAGAGATATGCGCGGTAACGACGTGCCCGTTTTCCAACTCCACGCGGAACATGGTGTTGGGCAGGGTGTCGACGACAGTGCCTTCCATTTCGAAGCTGTCTTCTTTCGACATGCAGTAAAGCCCTCGGTATCCAGTGATGGCCCGACGCACGACTGCACCGGGCAAAAAAAGTGGCGTGGATTATGCCCGAAATTTGTGTTTCAAGCCAATGCCTTTCAGTTGAGGGTGACCCAGCGCTGGTTGATCAGCAGTTCGATGGGGCGATACTGGGTTTTGTAATTCATTTTCTTGCAGTTCTTGATCCAGTAACCGAGGTACACCGCCTCGAGGTCCTGGCGCAGGGCCTCGGTGATCTGCCAGAGGATGGCATAGCGCCCCAGGCTGCGGCGCTCCTCGTCGGGCTCGTAGAAGGTGTACACCGCTGACAGCCCATTGGGCAGCAGGTCGCACACCGCCACGGCCAGCAGCCGGCCCTCCAGGCGGAACTCGTAGAACCAGCAGAACGGCAGGTCGCGGACCAGGAAGGTGGAGAACTGGTCGCGGCTGGGCGGGTACATGTCGCCGTCGGCGTGGCGCTGCTCGATATAGCGCCGGTACAGGTCGAAGTATTCTTCCTTGAAGGTCGGGCGGGCGGCGGTGACGGTCAGGTCGGCGTTGCGCTTGAGGATTCGGCGCTGCTGGCGGTTGGGAATGAAGCGCGCCGCCGGGATGCGCGCCGGCACGCAGGCGTTGCATTGCTGGCAATGCGGGCGATAGAGGTGATCGCCGCTGCGGCGAAAGCCCATCTCCGACAGGTCGGCATAGACGTGCACGTCCATCGGCTGGCTCGGGTCGAGAAACAGCGTGGTCGCCTGCTCATCCGGCAGGTAGCTGCAGGAGTGGGGTTGAGTGGCATAGAACTTCAACCGCGCCAGCTCTGTCATGATCAACCCCTTAGGTGAGACGTTGTCTCTAAGTGTAAGCCAGCTCCGGGAACTCGCCTAGGCAACCCAGTTGGCGCTGCTGGGCTGATCCAGGTACCGCGCCAGGTGGTTGGCGAACTCGACTCGGCTGATGGCGCGGGCGCCCAGGCTGTGCAGGTGGTCGGTGGGCATCTGGCAGTCGATCAGCACGAAGCCGGCCTGCCTGAGGTGTTCGACCAAGGTCACGAAGCCCACCTTGGAGGCGTTTTCGGCGCGGCTGAACATCGATTCGCCGAAGAACAGCCGACCCATGGCCAGGCCGTAGAGGCCGCCGACCAGCTCGCCGTCGCGACGCACCTCCACCGAATGGGCGATGCCGCGGCGGTGCAGCTCGCAGTAGGCGGCGCGCATGTTGTCGGTGATCCAGGTGCCGTCGGCATAGTTCCGCGGCGCGGCGCAGGCGGCGATCACCGCCGCGAAATCGCTGTCGAAGCTCACCTGGTAGCGGCCCTGGCGGATCAGCTTGGCCAGCGAGCGCGAGACGTGCAGCTCGTCCGGGAACAACACGGTGCGCGGGTCGGGCGACCACCAGAGGATCGGCTGGCCGTCCTGGTACCAGGGGAAGCAGCCGTGGCGATAGGCCGCGACCAGGCGGTCCGGGGTCAGGTCGCCGCCGGCGGCAAGCAGGCCGTTGGGGTCGTGCAGGGCCTTTTCCAGGGGGGGGAAGGTCAGCGAGTCGCGGGTCAGCCAGGTGAGCATGGGGTTCTTGAGCGGCGGGGGAGGGGAGAGGGCAGCATGGCGTGGGTTAAGAATGAGGTCAACGCCTTGCCAGATCGACAAATTGCCTTCGGCTTCGGCAGCGCCAGGCACCATCTGGCGCTTTTGCTGTCATACCTGTGCAAAAACACAGCATAAGCCTTTGTCACAAAAGAAAATGCATGCTCAAATTGCATCTATATGAAAGTAGCCCCCGTTCGCGCCCCACACGGCGTGCCGCCATGGCGGCTGGCGGGCAGTAATGTTAAAAGTAGTGGTTAATTGGCCAGTGACCGGCCAATCACTATTGGACGCGCAGCACGCGCAGGAATAGACGCGTTTTGAAGAAATCCACCGCAACTCCAGCCCCCTTGCCAGTGCCCCTGTGGCGGCAACAGCTGCACTACCGCCTGAAGGAAGGTGCGCTGATCGCCGTCGGCGCCCTGTGCCTGTACCTGTGGATGGCACTGGTCACCTACGACACCGCCGATCCGGGCTTCAGCCACACCAGCAACGCCGAGCAAGTGCAGAACGCCGCCGGCCGCGCCGGGGCCTACTTCGCCGATATCCTGTTCATGGTGCTCGGCTACTTCGCCTATATCTTCCCGCTGCTGCTGGCGATCAAGACCTGGCAGATCTTTCGCGAGCGTCACCAGCCCTGGCAGTGGAGCGGCTGGCTGTTCTCCTGGCGCCTGATCGGCCTGGTGTTCCTGGTGTTGTCGGGCGCGGCATTGGCACATATCCACTTCCACCCGCCGGCGAGCATGCCGTTCTCCGCCGGTGGTGCCCTGGGCGAGAGCCTCGGCGATCTGGCGCGCAACCTGCTCAACGTGCAGGGCAGCACGCTGATGTTCATCGCCCTGTTCCTGTTCGGCCTGACCGTGTTTACCGACCTTTCCTGGTTCAAGGTGATGGACATCACCGGCAAGATCACCCTCGACCTGTTCGAGCTGGTGCAGGGCGCCGCCAACCGCTGGTGGGAGGCGCGCAACGAGCGCAAGCGCCTGGTGGCGCAGCTGCGCGAGGTGGACGAGCAGGTCGATGAAGTGGTCGCCCCGGTGGTCGCCGACAAGCGCGAGCAGGTCAAGGCCCGCGAACGCATCATCGAGCGCGACGAGGCGCTGACCAAGCACATCGCCCAGCGTGAACAGCAACCAGCCCCGGTGATCAACCTGCCGACTCCGTCGGTCAAGGCGCCGGAGCCGAGCAAGCGGGTGATGAAGGAGAAGCAGGCGCCGTTGTTCGTCGACAGCGCCGTCGAAGGCACGCTGCCGTCGATCTCCATCCTCGACCCGGCCGAACAGAAGAAGGTCGAGTACTCGCCCGAATCCCTGGCCGCTGTCGGCCACCTGCTGGAAATCAAGCTGAAGGAATTCGGCGTGGAGGTCTCGGTCGACTCGATCCACCCGGGCCCGGTGATCACCCGCTATGAGATCCAGCCGGCCGCGGGCGTCAAGGTCAGCCGTATCGCCAACCTGGCCAAGGACCTGGCGCGTTCCCTGGCGGTGACCAGCGTGCGCGTGGTCGAGGTTATTCCCGGCAAGACCACCGTGGGTATCGAGATTCCCAACGAAAACCGCCAGATGGTGCGCTTCTCCGAGGTGCTGTCGTCGGCGCAATTCGACGAGAACAAGTCGCCGGTCACCCTGGCCCTGGGCCACGATATTGGCGGCAAGCCGGTGATCACCGACCTTGCCAAGATGCCGCACCTGCTGGTGGCCGGTACTACCGGTTCTGGTAAGTCGGTGGGCGTGA
This sequence comes from Pseudomonas sp. P65(2024), assembly GCF_057480955.1. NCBI lineage: Bacteria > Pseudomonadati > Pseudomonadota > Gammaproteobacteria > Pseudomonadales > Pseudomonadaceae > Pseudomonas > Pseudomonas sp. P65(2024). Next base: position 51,620 of record NZ_JBLIYX010000022.1, on the reverse strand, counting down.
ACGCGATGATCCTGTCGATCCTGTTCAAGTCGGGCCCGGAAGACGCGCGGCTGATCATGATCGACCCGAAAATGCTCGAGCTGTCGATCTACGAAGGCATTCCGCACCTGTTGTGCCCAGTGGTCACCGACATGAAGGACGCCGCCAACGCCCTGCGCTGGAGCGTCGCCGAGATGGAGCGCCGCTACAAGCTGATGGCGGCCATGGGCGTGCGTAACCTGGCCGGCTTCAACCGCAAGATCAAGGATGCCCAGGAGGCCGGCGAGATCATCCACGACCCGCTGTACCGTCGCGAAAGCATGGACGACGAGCCGCCGGCGCTGAAAACCCTGCCGACCATCGTGGTGGTGGTCGACGAATTCGCCGACATGATGATGATCGTCGGCAAGAAGGTCGAAGAGCTGATCGCACGTATCGCCCAAAAGGCCCGTGCAGCCGGTATCCACTTGATCCTGGCCACCCAGCGCCCGTCGGTGGACGTGATCACCGGCCTGATCAAGGCCAATATCCCGACCCGCATGGCATTTCAGGTATCGAGCAAGATCGACTCGCGGACCATCATCGACCAGGGTGGCGCCGAACAGCTGCTCGGCCACGGTGACATGCTCTACATGCCGCCGGGCACCAGCCTGCCGATTCGCGTGCATGGCGCGTTCGTTTCCGACGACGAGGTGCATCGCACGGTCGAGGCCTGGAAGCTGCGCGGCGCGCCGGACTACAACGATGACATCCTCAACGGCGTCGAGGAGGCCGGCAGCGGCTTCGACGGCGGCGGTGGCGGTGGCGGCGATGGCGACGACCCGGAAGCCGACGCGCTCTACGACGAAGCCGTGCAGTTCGTGCTGGAAAGCCGCCGGGCGTCGATCTCGGCGGTGCAGCGCAAGCTCAAGATCGGTTACAACCGCGCCGCGCGGATGATCGAGTCGATGGAGATGGCCGGCGTGGTCACGCCGATGAACAGCAACGGCTCGCGGGAAGTGATTGCCCCGGGCGGCCCGCGCGACTGATGAACAACCTGCCGGGCGCCATTGATGACGCCCGGCCCCTCCACTGTGCAATGAGGATTTCCATGCGCGCGATTCGCATGCTGTTGGTTTCTGCCCTGGCTACGGCCAGCCTGTCGGCCCAGGCCGGCGAACAGGACGTCCAGCGCCTGACGCAATTGCTGGAAAAGTCGCAGACCATCGAAGCCAATTTCTCCCAGCTGACCCTGGATGCCGGTGGCACCAGCCTGCAGGAGACCAACGGCAAGATGACCGTCAAGCGCCCGGGCCTGTTCTACTGGCACACCGATGCGCCGCAGGAGCAGGTAGTGGTGTCCGACGGCAAGAACGTCACCCTGTGGGACCCGGACCTCGAGCAGGCGACTATCAAGAAGCTCGACGTGCGCCTGAACCAGACCCCGGCGCTGCTGCTGTCCGGCGATGTGTCGAAGATCAGCCAGAGCTTCGACATCACCTCCAAGGAGCAGGGCGAAGTGATGGACTTCACCTTGAAGCCCAAGACCAAGGACACCCTGTTCGACTCGCTGCGCGTGTCGTTCCGCAGGGGCCTGATCAATGACATGCAGCTGATCGACAGCGTCGGCCAGCGCACCAATATCCTGTTCAATGGCGTCAAGGCCAACCAGGCGGTGCCGGACAGCAAGTTCCAGTTCGACATCCCCAAGGGCGCTGACGTCATCAAGGAGTAAGCGGAGCCTGTGATGGACCTGTTTCGAAGCGAACCCGTCGCCCAGCCCTTGGCCGCCCGCCTGCGTCCGTCCAACCTGGACGAGTACGTCGGCCAGGAGCACTTGCTGGCGCGCGGCAAGCCGCTGCGCGAGGCGCTGGAGCAGGGTGCGTTGCACTCGATGATCTTCTGGGGGCCGCCGGGGGTGGGCAAGACCACCCTGGCGCGGCTGCTGGCGCAGTTCTGCGACGCCCACTTCGAAACGGTGTCGGCGGTGCTGGCCGGTGTCAAGGAGATCCGCCAGGCGGTCGAGGTGGCGAAGCAGCAGGCCGGCCAGTATGGCCGGCGCACCATCCTGTTCGTCGACGAGGTGCACCGCTTCAACAAGTCGCAACAGGATGCCTTCCTGCCCTACGTGGAGGACGGCACGCTGATCTTCATCGGCGCCACCACCGAGAACCCGTCGTTCGAGCTGAACAACGCGCTGCTGTCGCGGGCGCGGGTCTACGTGCTCAAGAGCCTGGACGAGGCGGCGCTGCGCAAGCTGGTCGATCGCGCCCTGAGCGAGGAGCGCGGCCTGGGCAAGCGCAACCTGCGGGTGGGTGATGAGGCGTTCAAGATGCTCATGGCCGCCGCCGACGGCGATGGCCGGCGCATGCTCAATTTCCTCGAGAATGCCTCGGACCTGGCCGAAGACGGCGGCGAGATCGGCGTCGAGCTGCTGCAGAGCCTGCTCGGCGACAGCCGTCGGCGTTTCGACAAGGGCGGTGAAGCGTTCTACGACCAGATTTCCGCGCTGCACAAATCGGTGCGCGGCTCCAATCCGGACGGTGCGTTGTACTGGTACGCGCGCATGCTCGACGGCGGCTGCGACCCGCTGTACATCGCCCGCCGCGTGGTGCGCATGGCCAGCGAGGACATCGGCAATGCCGACCCCCGCGCCCTGAGCCTGTGCTTGGCGGCGTGGGACGTGCAGGAGCGCCTGGGCAGCCCCGAAGGCGAGCTGGCGGTGGCCCAGGCCATCACCTACATCGCCTGCGCGCCGAAGAGCAACGCGGTGTACGTGGGCTTCAAGGCGGCCATGCGCGAGGCCGCCGAGCACGGTTCGCTGGAAGTACCGCTGCACCTGCGCAACGCGCCGACCAAGCTGATGAAGCAACTGGGCTATGGCGAGGAGTACCGCTATGCCCACGACGAGCCGGACGCCTACGCCGCCGGCGAGGACTATTTCCCCGAACAGCTCGAGCCGCGCCAGTACTATCAACCGGTGCCGAGGGGGCTTGAGCTGAAGATCGGCGAGAAGCTCAAGCACCTGGCCGAGCTGGACCGCAACAGCCCTCGTCAGCGGAGAAAACCGTGATCGCACTCATCGCTGCCGTCAGCGCTGGCGGGATTGCCGGCACGCTGCTGCGCTTCGCCACCGCCAACTGGGTCGCGGCCCACTGGCCACGGCACTTCTATGCCGGTACGCTGGCGGTCAACCTGGTCGGCTGCCTGCTGATCGGCCTGCTCTACGGGCTGTTCCTGCACAAGCCGCTGGCGCCGGTCGAACTGCGCGCCGGGCTGATCGTCGGCTTTCTCGGCGGTTTGACCACTTTTTCCTCCTTCTCGCTCGATACCGTGCGCCTGATGGAAAGCGGGCAGGTCCCGTTGGCCTTGGGCTATACCATTATCAGCGTGGTGGGCGGCCTGCTCGCGACCTGGGCCGGCCTGTCCCTGACCCGATTCTGAACCAACATCTACACATAACGAGAGAACGACATGCTCGATTCCAAACAGTTACGCACTGAACTTCAGGCAGTGGCGGACCGCCTGGCCACCCGTGGCTTCAGCCTGGATGTCGCGCGCATCGAATCGCTGGAAGAGCGCCGCAAATCGGTGCAGACCCGCACCGAGCAACTGCAGGCCGAGCGTAACGCCCGTTCCAAATCGATCGGCCAGGCCAAGGCCAAGGGCGAGGACATCGCACCGCTGATGGCTGACGTCGAGCGCATGGCCAATGAGCTGGCCGCCGGCAAGACTGAACTGGACGGTATCCAGGCCGAGCTGGACGGCATCCTGCTGACCATCCCCAACCTGCCGGACGCCAGCGTGCCGGTCGGCGCCAGCGAAGACGACAACGTCGAAGTGCGCCGCTGGGGGACCCCGACCACCTTCGACTTCGAGATCAAGGACCACGTCGCCCTGGGCGAAGTCAGCGGTGGCCTGGACTTCGAGGCCGCGGCCAAGCTGTCCGGCGCCCGCTTCGCCGTGCTGCGCGGCCCGATCGCCCGCCTGCACCGCGCCCTGGCGCAGTTCATGATCAACCTGCACACCGGCGAGCACGGCTACGAGGAACACTACACCCCGTACCTGGTGCAGGCTCCGGCCCTGCAAGGCACCGGCCAGCTGCCGAAGTTCGAGGAAGACCTGTTCAAGATCAGCCGCGAAGGCGAGGCCGACTTCTACCTGATCCCGACTGCCGAAGTGTCGCTGACCAACCTGGTGGCCGGCGAGATCCTCGACGCCAAGCAGCTGCCGCTGAAATTGGTCGCCCACACCCCGTGCTTCCGCAGCGAGGCCGGTGCCTCGGGCCGTGACACCCGCGGCATGATCCGTCAGCACCAGTTCGACAAGGTCGAGATGGTGCAGGTGGTCGAACCGTCCAAGTCGATGGAGGCGCTTGAAGGTCTGACCGCCAACGCCGAGCGCGTGCTGCAACTGCTGGAGCTGCCGTACCGCGTGCTGGCGCTGTGCACCGGCGACATGGGCTTCGGCGCGGTGAAGACCTACGACTTGGAAGTGTGGGTGCCGAGCCAGGACAAGTACCGCGAGATCAGCTCGTGCTCGAACTGCGGTGATTTCCAGGCGCGCCGCATGCAGGCCCGCTGGCGCAACCCGGAAACCGGCAAACCGGAGCTGGTGCACACCCTCAACGGTTCGGGCCTGGCCGTCGGGCGTACCCTGGTGGCGGTGCTGGAGAACTACCAGCAGGCCGACGGCTCGATCCGTGTGCCGGAGGTGCTCAAGCCGTACATGGGTGGCGTCGAGGTCATTCGCTGAATGGACTACCTGCCGCTTTTCCATAAGCTGCAGGGCGGCCGTGTGCTGGTCGTCGGCGGCGGCGAGATCGCCTTGCGCAAGGCGCGTCTGCTGGCCGATGCCGGCGCCGCGCTGCGGGTGGTGGCGCCCGAGGTCGACGGCCAGTTGGCCGCGCTGGCCCGCGAGGGCGGTGGCGAGGTGCTGGTGCGTGGCTACCAGGCGAGCGACCTGGAGGGCTGCCGCCTGGTGATCGCGGCCACCGACGACTCCGCGCTCAACGCCCAGGTCTCGGCCGAGGCCCAGGCGCGCAGCCTGCCGGTCAACGTGGTGGATGCCCCGGCCCTGTGCACGGTGATCTTCCCGGCCATCGTCGACCGTTCTCCCCTGGTGGTGGCGGTCTCCAGCGGTGGCGACGCCCCGGTGCTGGCGCGCTTGATCCGCGCCAAGCTGGAAGCCTGGATCCCGTCCGCCTACGGCGAACTGGCCGGGCTGGCGGCGCGTTTCCGGCACAAGGTCAAGGCCTTGTACCCGGACGTCAACCAGCGGCGTGGCTTCTGGGAGAGCGTGTTCCAGGGCCCGGTTGCCGAGCGCCAGCTGGCCGGGCAGGGCGCCGAGGCCGAGCGGCTGTTGCAGGCGATGGTCGACGGCGCGCCGGTGCAGCAGGGTGGCGAGGTGTACCTGGTGGGCGCGGGGCCGGGCGATCCGGACCTGCTGACCTTCCGTGCCCTGCGCCTGATGCAGCAGGCCGACGTGGTGCTGTATGACCGCCTGGTGGCCCCGGCCATCATCGAGATGTGCCGGCGTGATGCCGAGCGCATCTATGTTGGCAAGCGCCGCGCCGACCATGCCGTGCCCCAGGACAAGATCAACCGTCTGCTGGTCGACCTGGCCCGCCAGGGCAAGCGCGTGCTGCGGCTCAAGGGTGGCGATCCGTTCATCTTTGGCCGTGGTGGCGAGGAGATCGAGGAGCTGGCCGACGAGGGGATTCCGTTTCAGGTGGTGCCGGGTATCACGGCGGCCAGCGGCTGTTCCGCCTATGGCGGGATTCCGCTGACTCATCGCGACTATGCCCAGTCGGTGCGTTTCGTCACCGGCCACCTGAAGGATGGCACCAGCAACCTGCCGTGGGATGACCTGGTGGCGCCGTCCCAGACCCTGGTGTTCTACATGGGGCTGGTCGGGTTGCCGACCATCTGTGCCGAGCTGATCCGTCATGGGCGCGCGGCGAGCACGCCGGCGGCTTTGGTGCAGCAGGGGACCACGCGCAACCAGCGGGTGTTCACCGGCACCCTGGCTGACCTGCCGGAGCTGGTGGCGCGGCATGAAGTGCATGCGCCAACCCTGGTGATCGTCGGGGAGGTGGTGCAGTTGCGCGAGAAGCTGGCGTGGTTTGAAGGGGCGCAGGACGCCTGAGCACGTTGTAGATCCACGTGGGAGCGGGCTTGCCCCGCGATAGCGTCAGAGGCGGCAACATTGTTGCCTGATCCGGCGCCATCGCGGGGCAAGCCCGCTGCCACGTGGGGTCTTCATCTTCTCTGCCAGATCCCTCTGCCCGACAACCGCTCCCGGTCATGCGGCAAGCCAAAGTCCTGCAACGGCCCCTTGGGCACGATCCCGTTCGGGTTGATGGTCTTGTGGCTCATGTAATAGTGCTTCTGGATATGTTCCATGTTCACCGTGCCCGCCACTCCCGGCCACTGGTACAGCTCGCGCAGCCAGTTGGACAGGTTCGGGTAGTCGCTCAGGCGACGCAGGTTGCACTTGAAGTGCCCGTGGTACACCGCATCGAAACGCACCAGTGTGGTGAAGAGGCGCACATCGGCCTCGGTCAGGTACTCGCCGGCCAGGTAGCGCTGGTGGCCCAGCAGCCCTTCCAGATGATCCAGTTCGTTGAATACTTCGTCGAAGGCGGCCTCGTAGGCGTCTTGCGAGGTGGCGAAGCCGGCGCGGTACACGCCGTTGTTCACGGCCGGGTAGATACGCTCGTTGAGCGCATCGATGGTCGCCCGCAGCGGCTCGGGGTAGAGGTCCAGGGTATTGCCGGTCAACCCGTCGAAGGCGCTGTTGAAGATACGGATGATCTCGGCCGACTCGTTGTTGACGATGCGCTTCTCCTGCTTGTCCCACAGCACCGGCACGGTCACGCGCCCGGTGTAGTGCGGATCGTCCTGGGTGTAGCGCTGGTGCAGGTACTGCAGCGCATCCAGTTGATCGCCGCTGGAGCCTTGCTGCTGGTCGAAGGTCCAGCCATGCTCGCCCATCAGCCAACTGACCACCGAGACATCGATCAACGGCTCCAGGCCCTTGAGGGCACGGAAGATCAGGGTGCGGTGCGCCCACGGGCAGGCCAGCGACACGTACAGGTGATAGCGGCCGGCCTCGGCGGCGGGCAGCGGGTTGCGCCGCTGGGCGTTCTCGCGCTGGAAGGCGCCGTCCTTGCTGCTCTGGTACCACTGGTCATGCCAGTGGCCATCGATCAAAAGGCCCATCTCGGAGCTCCTCGAAACACAATCGTTTGTCGTTGGAGCTCAGTCTAGGGCAAAGCGTTCGAAGAAATAGCGCAAAGACTGCCCTATTCCTATCGACTTATTCGATGTCTATGCGGGCGGCCCAGTAGGCGCGGGCATTGTTGAACGCCTGCTCGCGCTCCTGGCCGAGCCCGCGCAGGGCCAGGGCCATGGTTGCGACCACGGCCAGTTCGCCGTAGCTGTCCTGCGCCTCGCCGCGCCACACCGCTAGCAGGTGCTCGGGCTGCAGGCTGGCCGGTTTCACATGGCGCTGGGCGCTGAGCGCCGGCCACTCTTCGTCCCAGGCCTCGCCGGCCGAGGTGCCGTACAGGTGGCTGATGACATCCGGGTTGACCTCGATCTCGCCACCGTCGCCCTTGATGACCACGGCATGATCGCCGAGCAGGCGGCTGGCTTCGCGGTGCACCGCCTGGTAACCGGGGTGGAAGATGCTCTGCAGGCCGCAGCGGGCGGCAAGCGGGTTGAGCACCCTGGCCAGCGAGTGGATGGGCGAGCGCAGGCCCAGGGTGTTGCGCAGGTCGATCATGCGTTGCAGCTGCGGCGCCCAGTCCTGCAAGGGAAAGAAGGCCAGTCGGTGGCGGTCCAGGGTCTGCTCCACGGCCGTCCAGTCACGGCTGAGCGGGATCTCCAGCAGGTCGAGCAATTGTTCGGTGTACAGTCGCCCGGCCGTATGGGCGCCACCACCGTGCATCAGGATGCGCACGCCATTGCCTGCCAGGCATTTGGCCGCCAGCAGGTACCAGGGCAGGTGGCGCTTCTTGCCGGCGTAGCTCGGCCAGTCCAGGTCAACGGCGATGCGCGGCGCCTGTAGGTGGGCGCGCAGGGCCTCGGTGAAGCCGGCCAACTCCTCGGCGCTTTCTTCCTTGTGCCGCAGCAGCATCAGGAAGGCGCCCAGCTGGGTGTCCTCGACCTTGCCTTCGAGCAGCAGGGTCATGGCGGCGCGGGCTTCCTCGCGGGTCAGGCCGCGGGCGCCGCGTTTGCCCTTGCCGAGGATGCGCACGAACTCGGCGAACGGGTGTTCGGCCGGGGTTTCCAGGGTCAGCGGGCGTGTGTCGTTCAGCTGTGGCTCGGTCATATGCAGTTGGTCGGCTTGGGCAGGCCCGCCAGCTTGGCGGCGAGTTTGGCGGGGGTGCCATTGAACAGGCGGTTCAGGTGCGGGCTGTTGCCTTTTTCCGCACCGAGCTTGAGCGCGGTGTACTTGATCAGCGGGCGGGTGGCTGGCGACAGCTGGTACTCCTGGTAGAACTGGCGCAGCAGCTCGAGGATTTCCCAGTGGTCCGCGGTCAGGGCGATGCTTTCGCGCGTGGCGAGGGCCTCGGCGACTTCGTGGGACCAGTCCTGCAGCTCGACCAGGAAGCCGTCCTTGTCCAGGGCGATGTGGCGATCGCCGACAGTCAGGGTACTCATAACCAGCTGTTGACCTTGTCGTGGTGCAGGGTGAGTTCGACGAAGGCGGCATAGTCCACGGCCTCGGCCAGCTGGCTGTCGAGGCCACGGGCCTGCAGGTCTTCGGCAAGAGCGAACAGCCGCCCGCCGAGGTTGGCGGCCTGCAGGATGGCGAACGGCTCGCTGCCGGCCTTGAGCGCGTAGGTGGCGTCGCCGCACAGCAGCAGCCCGTCTTGCGGGCCCAGCAGGCGCAGGCAGCTGGCCAGGCGCTCGTCGCCGAAGGGCGAGTGGGCGATTACATGCAGGGTCGTCATCAGAGCGTCACCACCTGGTCGAAACGGGCAATCAGCGCGGTCAGCGCACTGTCGTCGAGCACCTCGACCGGCAGCGCCAGGGCGTCACCGTCCAGCCCCCGGCGGGCCAGGCTGTGGCCGCAGGCGAACAGCTCCTCGACCCCGAACATCGGCAGGGCCTGGAGGTTGGCGGTCAGGTTCTTCTGCTGCAGGGCGTCGGGTTGCTGCGCGGCGGCGAGCTGGAACACGCCGTCGTCGAGGAACAGCATGCCCAGCGGCAGGTCGAAGGCGCCACCGGCCAGGGCGATGTCCAGCGCCTCGCGGGCGGACGGGCCGCTCCACGGCGCCTGGCGGCTAATGATCAACAAGGACTTGGCCATCTCAATCACCTCCGAAGCAGACCAGACGGTCGGCCAGTTGCGCGGCTTCGTGCAGTTGGCCTAGGCCGGACAGCTCCCACGGCATCGGCAGGTTCACCGCCGGGCGCTGGTAGCGATTGGCCTCGGTGTCATCGAGCACGCCCCGGCGCAGGGCCGCGGCGATGCACACCACGGCGTCCAGGCGGTGGTCGCTGACGAAGGCGCGCCACTGCGCAGCCACGTCCAGCTCGTCCTGGGGCGTGACGATATTGGCCGAGGCGCTGTGCACCCCATCCTGGTAGAAGAACAATCGGGCTATTTCATGCCCGCCGGCCAGCACCGCCTCGGCAAAGCGCAAGGCGCGGCGCGAGGAGGGCGCATGGGCCGGGGAAAAGACCGCGATGGCGAATTTCATGGAAGGCTCGTGCAAATGAATGCGGCCATGATAAAGCAAAAAGCCCGCGCTGGTGGGCGCGGGCTTTTTGCTCTGGCTGGCGCGGCTCAGGCCTGTTCCTTGCCCTCGGGCAGGAACCAGTTGAGCAGCAGGGCGCAGATGCCGCCGGTGGCGACGCCCGACTCCAGCACGTTGCGCAGCGCCGCCGGCATGTGCGAGAGGAACTCCGGCACCTGGGCCACGCCCAGGCCCAGCGACAGCGACACGGCGATGATCAGCAGGGCGCGGCGGTCGAGGCGGGTGCTGGCAAGAATGTTGATGCCCGAGGCCGCCACGGCGCCGAACATCACCATGGCCGCGCCACCGAGCACCGGCTCCGGCACTGCCTGGATTACCCCGGCGACGCTGGGGAACAGGCCCAGCAGGATCAGCATGGCGGCGATCCAGATACCGATATGGCGGCTGGCGATGCCGGTCAGCTGAATCACGCCGTTGTTCTGGGCGAAGATCGAGCTGGGGAAGGTGTTGAACAGCCCGGCCAGCAGCGAGTTGGCGCCGTTGACCAGCACTCCGCCCTTGATCCGTTGCATCCACACCGGGCCTTCCACCGGCTGGCGCGAGACCTTGCTGGTGGCGGTCACGTCACCGATGGCTTCCAGCGAGGTGACCAGGTAGATCACCAGCATCGGGATGAACAGCGACCAGGAGAAGCCCAGGCCGAAGTGCAGCGGCGTCGGCACCTGGAACAGCGCGGCCTGGTGCATGCCGGTGAAGTCCAGGCGGCCCAGGTAGCCGGCCAGGGCATAGCCCACGGCCAGGGCGATGACGATGGCGCAGCTGCGCATCCACACCACCGGAATACGGTTGAGGATGACGATGATCGCCAGTACCACGCCCGACAGCAGCAGGTTCTCGCCATCGGCGAAGGTGCCATTGGCCATGGCGCCGAAGCCGCCGCCCATGCTGATCAGGCCGACCTTGATCAGGGTCAGGCCGATCATCAGCACGACGATGCCGGTCACCAGCGGGGTGATCAGGCGCTTGACGAAGGGCAGGATGCGCGACACGCCCATTTCCACGAACGAGCCGGCGATGACCACGCCGAAGATCGCCGCCATCACGCTTTCTACCGGCGTGCCCTGCTTGACCATCAGCGCACCGCCGGCAATCAGCGGGCCGACGAAGTTGAAGCTGGTGCCCTGGACGATCAGCAGCCCGGCGCCGAACGGCCCGAAGCGCTTGCACTGGACGAAGGTGGCAATACCCGAGATCACCAGCGACATCGACACGATCAGGTTGGTGTCACGCGCCGACACGCCCAGCGCCTGGCAGATCAGCAGGCCCGGCGTAACGATCGGCACGATGATCGCCAGCAGGTGCTGCAAGGCCGCCAGCAGGCCGATCAGTAGGCGAGGCTTGTCCTCGAGGCCAAGGACCAGTTCATTGGCAGGCGCCGCCGCGCCTGGGCCGTGTTCGTGTGAACTCATGGGAAAATGCCGCCCCGGAAGAAAAAAGGAGCGCATTCTACGGGCAGAAAGCCCATAGGGGTAGAGGCAAGCACGATGGCCGCACAATCGAAGGGGAATGGGGCAATAAGCTGACTTTTAAGTCAATCTTCGCTGGCTTTGCTACCGCTGTTCAGCAGGCACGAAAAAGCCCGCCGAAGCGGGCTTTTTGTGAGGCGCTGTCAACCGATTCTATCAGTCGTCGCGGCCCATGATGCCGAACAGCTGCAGCAGGCTGACGAACAGGTTGTAGATCGACACATACAGGCTGATGGTGGCCATGATGTAGTTGCGCTCGCCGCCATGGATGATGGCGCTGGTCTGGAACAGGATGCAGACCGACGAGAACAGTACGAAGCCAGCGCTGATCGCCAGTTGCAGGCCGCTGATCTGGAAGAAGAAGCTGGCCACCACGGCACCCAGCAGGACGAAGAAGCCGGCGGTGATGAAGCCGCTGAGGAAGCTCATGTCCTTGCGGGTGATCAGCACGTAGGCCGACAGGCCGCCGAACACCAGGGCGGTCATGGCGAAGGCCGAGCTGACCACTTCGGCGCCACCGGCCATGCCCAGGTAGCGGTTGAGGATCGGGCCGAGGATGAAGCCCATGAAGCCGGTGAGGGCAAAGGTGGACACCAGGCCCCAGGCCGAATCACGCAGCTTGTTGGTGAGGAAGAACAGGCCGTAGAAGCCGATCAGCACCACGAAGATGTTCGGGTAGCCGACACGCATCTGCTGGGCGACGAAGGCCATGATGCCGCTGAAGGCGAGGGTAAGGGCCAGCAGGCTGTACGTGTTGCGCAGGACCTTGCTGACCTCCTGCTGCTCGACCTGCTGGCCGTGTTGGACGGCGTAATCCTGTTCGCGCATGGCGCACTCCTTTGGGGTGAGACCGCGGTCCGGGACCGACGGTAGTGGAACGTATGAGGCAGAGCATATCAGAGCTGTCGCAGGGCGCGACACAGAGAGTTTGACAGCTTGTTACATTACGGTATGATTGCCGCCGCAAAACAAGCTGGAAGCGTGGCCGAGTGGTTTAAGGCAACGGTCTTGAAAACCGTCGATGGGCAACTATCCTAGAGTTCGAATCTCTACGCTTCCGCCACATTCAAAGCCCTGATTTTTCAGGGCTTTTTGCGTTTTTGGGGCATAGTAAAACTACCCATGGGAACACCCTTGGGAATGGTTTGTTGTGGAAGCGCTTCCGAAACTTTCCCTATTTGGTGGGTTTCGCCAGGGCTCCAACTCGGCGATACACCCGCTCTGTGATGTCGCCCTTGGTATGGCCGAGCAGCAGACTGGCGTGGTCAACGTCGGTGATTTCCGAGGCTGCTTTCGGGCGAATGTCGCGGAACTGGAATTGGCTGATACGGCCGGCCAGCACCGGGTCACCTGCGGCGACCGCTTGCTTCACGGCTTCCTCCCGGGCATCGTCCCATCGGTGGCGAAGCATCGGTGCCGTGACACGTTTGCCGTTATCAGTCAGCAGCAGGTATGGCGAGCCATGCGGAGCATTGCGCTCCAGGATCTTTCTTATCAGCGCACCCAAGCTGCTTTCTACTCCGTCCACCTCAAGCATGATCCGTAGCTTCTTTTGGGTCTTCTTCTGCTTTACGCCGAGGGCTTTGTCCTCGATGTCGTCCCTCCTCATCACCAGCACGTCCGCCGGACGCTGGCCCGTCAAATACGCCAAATCCATGGCATCCTTCAGTTCGCCCACCGCTTTCGCGTAAACCGCGTTCCAGATCGCATCGTTAGCGTAGAAGTCTCGCGGCACCTCCTTGTTCTTGCGCACGCCCTGGCACGGATTCTCGTTGGTTGTGAGCCCCCATTCCCGGGCTATGTTGAAGATGTGCGATAGGGTGGCGATCTCGCGATTCGCCCTGACTGGGGCGGTTCTCGCATCGCGATACTTCGCCACATGCGCAGGGGTGATGCCGTCGATTGGGGCCTTCTCGAAGTAGTTTCGCAACTGGCGTATCTCGGCCAGGTTGTCCTTCTGTGTGCGCGGCGCCTTCTTCGGAATGATGTCGCGCTCGTAGCGGTCGAAGATGGCGCCCATGGTGACCAGATCCTTGGGCTTCTCCTTCGCTTCAAGTTCTGCCCACTTCAGTCTGGCAAGGCTCAAGTCGGTGCCCAGCGCTACCTCTTTGCCCGACTTGTCCCGGTAGTAGTAGCTAATCCATTCCTTGTCGGGTTTTTTCTTGCTCTTACTGGTCCGCTTTCGTCGGTACACACCCGGAGGCAAGTCCCTGTTTTCGGTCTTTCTAGGACGCATTTCACCTCACCTTCGAAATGTCAGGTGTCCACGCAGGGACTACAGGTGGTGGTGACGCCGTTGGCATTACTCCAAGGCTCATGCCCAGTTTCATACGAACGTAATGGCGGCCAACCAGTGGGCGCCCGCTGCGGGTTTCAACGAATACCCAGCCACGTTCCTCTAGCCAGCGACGCTGATATCCCCTGGCCTTATAGCCAGTCAGCTCGGCTAGCTCTTCGTCCGAAAGAATCTCGGTTTGCATGTGATGGTCTCCACGCCGCCGGTGGCGGCAGGTTGTGTCAGGCCGTAGCCTGGGCGATGGTCTGCTCGAAGCGCGATGCCAGTTCGGCGTTTACCTCGGCCTTGGCCAGGCTGTCGGTGGTGGCCTTGGCGCGGTGCAGGGTTTCGTACTTGCGCAGCTGGGCGGCCGCCTCAACCAAGTCGGCCAGGAGGTTCGGTGCCTGGGCGATCAGCCGGGCATTCGCTCTGCGCACATCCAAGGCGAGCTCAACAAGCCCAACCTCGGTGAATGTCATTGCATCGCCACAGTCGGCAATCATCCAGCCGTCAGTTGGGAGTGCTTTCACGCCGTCGCCGCTGTCGGCACCCAGGCCGGTGAAAACCTCGGTCTCGTTCAGGGCTTCCCAGGGGCCTGGGGTGTGCTTGTGTTTCGTCATGGCAATAGCTCTCCATGCCCGCGCATATCGGCAGGCTTGAATTGTTGAGGGGGAGGGAGAAAAGCGTGATGCTTCGTTGTCAACATGGCGTAGTGCCACTCATCCTTGATGTGGTGGTCACTTTTTGCGTTACGCGTTTAGGGGCTAAAAATGCCTAATTCAGATCAGAAATACCGGGCGTACCAGCTGCTCCGACAGCTGGATACCGCAACGTCTTCAATCATGAATCAAGTCGCCTACGGCCAGATCGGCGGTCCTCTGTGGGGGGAGGCCTTACTTGTGCAGCAAAAGGCGTTTGACGACTGGGCGGATTATGCGAAGACGCTGGCCACGCTTGAGATCCTGGCCTGCAGTGCTCAGCCATCCGGTGATCACAAAGACCAAAGCGAGGTTTAAGCCATGCTTGGGCAAGTCGTTACTTGGAAATATCGATTAGGTGATGGATTACATCACCTCTAGTGTGCTGCTGGACCGCTCCTGCTGAAGGCCTCGTTGCCTCGAAACAGAGGGGAGAGGGGTTACAGTGGAGCGGAGTACAAGTGTGCTCTTTCGGTCAGGGCTGTTTGCCTGACGCCCTGTAGGTGCACCCTTAGCACTTCCCGCAATTCATGCCGGGCCGGCACACAACAGCAGGCACGGGAGGTGACTTGATTGCCTGGCGCTTCCACACCGGCCATGGCGCTACTATCTCGGCGCAGCGGTAGCAGTAGTCGCGGAGAGCCTGCTTTGCGTTCGACTTTGTGCTGGAATGGTTTTCTGTGGGCATGGGGATGCCTCGCGGTACTGGCGAATCATCTTCGCATGGGCTAATGATGTGTCGGGTGGCGAACGCCGGGAGGAAAGCGCTTTGTACGGGAAAAATGAAATTCACTTTGAGCTAAAGAATGCCGTCGAGGCTTTGTTGACCCATCCCGGGTCAGACCTCGAGCGGCTGAAAGTTGCCGTCAGCAATCTGCGAGGCATCCAGCTAACTGACTTCGAACATCACATCGATCAGACGTGTTTTGCTGCCATCCAAAACGCCATCAAGAGTTTTGATCTCGGCGACGTCGGAAGCGTTGATGAGCACCATATCCGGCGGCAGATCTGGCAGCTGTACGACAGGAACTCACCGAAGCGCTTTCATGCCTAGCCTCTCCCAGCCGGGGCCTGATGGATTATTCGCAGAGGCCGTAGGCCGAAGAGCATTTCTGTTTGCTTTCGGTGCGGGCTATCAGGTCGACCATGTCGAATTGTCGGCCACCGCGTGATGTGTTTGCCCAGTCCACCATGCGGTCTATGCCGTGGGTTTGAGCGCTGACCTTGTCGTCGGATCGAACGGTGGGGTCGGTGACCGTGGCGAAGAACGTGGCAGCGCCTCGCTTGCTGGCGATGCTCACCAGGCGCTCCCACTCGCGCACCCTGGCTACTTCTTCCGGCCACCTGGCGGCGATCTCGCGCAGCTCATCCTTCGCGCACATGATGCAAGGCATGCAGCCTACGCGGTTGCAGCCTTGAAGGTACAACGGGTTTGGCTTGATGCCTGCGGCTCGGTGCGCTTCGAACACCACATCCACTGTCCATTTCAGAATGGGGCGATAGTTGAATAGGCCTCCGCCGACCTCGTCGCACTCTGGGAGATATCGTCTGTTCAACGACTCATCGGCTCGCACGCCCTGCCAAGACAGCACCAGGTTCTCGCCAGTCATCAACGGCAGGAAGACATCTTCAATGATCGGGTTTCGCTTCAGTTCATCGGTGCAGAAGCGTGCCTTGGTGCTGGGGAAGCGGCCCTTCCAGAGGCACATGTCGAGGAATGGGTTGCCGGTGGGATGTAGCACCTCCAGGGCAGACATCACCACCGCCTCGGGCACTCCCTTCTCCCGCCACTTAGTTTCGATGAACTTGCGCTTGCCGGCGATCTGCCTGGTGAAGTCGGCTTTTACCCAGCGGATCGGTACCCCAACAGCATCGGCTAGGTAGTGCACATAGTCATAGGTAGCCGGGTGTTCGTGCCCAGTGTCTGCAAAGACGGCGCTGAGGTTCGGCACCTCCAGCTCGCGGGCGACCAACAGAGTGGCCGTGCTGTCTTTACCGCCGCTCATGCTGACGATGTTGAATTCGGCCATCGCGTGGTCCTTGCGTGCAGGCGCCGCCCTCGCAGGTCGGCGTTATCGTTGAATAGGGGAAGGCGCTGGCGGGCAGCACCGTGGGTGATTCTTTGGGCGAGTGGTATGCTTCGCCGCTTACTTGCAGGGAGAGCGGGCAGTGGTTTTGAAATTCTCGAAGAGGCAGCGATGGTGGGGTGGTATCGCCATTGCCGCTGCAAGCTTGGTTATGGCCGGGTGGATCCCTAAGCCCTGGGCTTGGGGCTTTATGCTTACTGGGGTTGCCGGAGTCAGAATTTGGGGCTCGAGCTGGGATAACTATCTGAACTGTGACCAGGGCTGCCATTCTCAGCAGGAGCATGAGAAGTACTGCCATAGGCCTGAGTCTTCAGACCAGGCTTGAGGCGCTGGCGGGCGGCGCCGAAGGTCAGTATTCGTCTGCTTCGGCATAGCGAATGTCGCCGACGTACACCTGCTCGTACTCGACCTGGGTGCCTCCCGTGTACAGGTTCAACACCAGGGCCTCGGCACCGTAGGCGCTGCCGAGAATCAGCGACTTCTTCATGTCGGTCTCGCCAACACGCAGGGAGTAGCACTCACCCTCGCCAGTGAACGCCATCTGCACCTGGCAGGAATACTTGTCCACCCCTTCGTTGGCATCGGCATAGAGGTGCCAGTAGTCGGAAGTGGACGAGTAGCCCGTGCCTTTCTCGATGATAAATGTCGGCGCCTCGCTGCCGTGCTTGTCGCGGAGATGGCTGTCTTCGAAGGCCTTGGTCAGCTGGTCGATCAGTTCCGACAGCTTGATGCGAGCTGGCAGTGGCACAAGCACCTTGGCGAGCTTTTCCGTGATGGTCTGGCGTAGCGCCTGTTCCTGGTAGTCATTGATCATCGCGGACACGGTCTTGAGCACCAGATCCCCGTAGCGGCCCAGGCCCTCAATCTTGGTAGGCATGGCGCCCGCCAGGCTCTCTTCCAGCAGCTTCTTGAACGGCGAGTTGTAGCTGAACTGCTCCTTGATCGCGCTCGTGACCGCGCTTTCAACGTTCTTGTCGATGATCGGCTGCAGCTTTTCCGGGCTCAGCGCGGCGGCTACCGAGTCGGCTACGATTCCTTCGATGTTGATGTCGAGTTGAATGGTGTATCTCCTGGGCATGCGGCGCCCTCCGTGATAACGACGGCATGGTGGCTGTTTAAAATCACAGCATTGTGGCCTTTTGCCTGCCGTGGTTTATTTGGGACTCAATACAAAAGGAGGTATGTATGGCTTGGTATCACCGCGACAGCGATGTCCAGAAGAGCAATTCGGACGCTTACAAGCGTGAATTCAAACCCGGTGAAAAGGCTGAATGGCCTGGCATTTACCACTGCATCAACTGCGGCGATGAAATCGCCATCGCTGGTGGTCACACTCTTCCCGCGCAGAATCATTACCAGCACGCCAATCAGAAGCCGATCATTTGGCGTCTTGCGGTCTATGCGCAACAGAAGAAGTAAGCGGGTCGATCACTTTGCATCCCGGGTCCCGCTTCAACTCGTCTATGCTTGCCGCGTCAAACTGACGTGCTAGCTTCGGCGAGACGAAAAAGCTGGCGCGTCAGCTTGTTTAAGGCGGCGCGCCCGTTCTTCAGGATCCTGGATGATCTACGACAAGGCCAGATCCTGCCAAAGCTCCTGCTCCTGGTCGTAGCCATGGGGCTCGATCCCAGCTATCAGCACGCTCGCGGTAGTCCGCAGAGTGCTTAGCGGCTCCCGCCTTCTGCTCCGTCATGACCGATGCCTCTCGATTTGCATGCGCCGCCCTCCGTGCTGGTGGCGGTATGGTGGCAATTTGGGGTGGGATGGGGTAATACGATGGCGAGTTAACACCAGCCAGGGATTCCGAATGAACCGAGCAATTAAACTCTTGATGGCCTGCAATTTTGCGACACTGCTAGTCGCGATCACTGCCTGCTACTTCGCATATGAAGCCAGGAAGAATGCTCGGGAAGCGACGTTTGCGGCCGAATGGTCGTCGTCTGGATCTGCAAGGGAGCTCTCGGATATCAAGGACTCTGTTGAAGCATTAAGCAAAGACCTTGAGTACCTAACAGATCGAGCGAAGATCGAAGATCGGATTTACGTGCCGATCCTCCCCCAGAGGTAGATGCGTCTCCATCGCATCCACAAACACCATCGCGGCCTTGTAGCTGAAGCAGAAACCCTTGGTTTTGCCCGTGGCGATCTCGATGATGTGCCAAGCCTTGCCCTTGGCGACTGCCTGGAACAAAGGTTTGGGCGCCGGGGCAGGGCGACCAATCAGTTCGTAGAACTCGGCGGTAGCCATGAGGGAACGTGCACGCAGGGCGGCCAGGCCGTCCACGCGCTGTTGCATGGAGTGGTGCATGGAGTGATCCTCTGTTGGGATTCAGGCGTAGTGCTCGAAGGCCTCGGCCTTGCGAACGATTCGAATCTGGGCCGTACGCCGCTCGGGCGCCCTGCGGTCGCGGCGCAGTGGGTCGCTGTCATCGATGACCGCATGCATAGCGATCAGGCCGGCCAGGGCGATGCACAGCGGGCTGATGATCTGCCGGCGCATAGCTTCTGCCACGGCAGCTGCTCGACGCGCTACGCCGAGCTTGAACATGGCGTTTTCAATGCGGTTGGCCACAGTGCCCGGGGTGATCTGCATCTGCTGGGCAATCTGTTTGGCGGTCATACCCTGGGCGACGCCAAGCAGCGCTTCTAGCTCTCGGGGAGCCAGCCCTTTGCCAAGGTGGCCTGTCCATGTGCCGCAAGTAATCGTTTCCATCAGTGGTCCTTGGTGGGCTGCATTGGAGAGCCTATCCCGCCTGTCTCCCTGAACATGTTGATGTAGGGTCGGGAAGGGCTCTCCGATGCAGCCTGGTGCTGGGGAAGACCAGGTGATCGGGCCAGTCTGTTCCTGGCAGTCAAGGGAAGGGGCCGGTCAGCCCCGGCTGCTCACCACTGCCCAGGTGACGGGCTTTGCGGTAGGCTGAGCGCTCTCACACAACACAGCCAGCAAAGGAGGGCGGTGCACGCATGCACATTTACAAACTGAAGTATCTGTCGATTGAGGGCGACTCGGCACAACCAACTTTCGAATCAGCCAAGAGGCTCGACGTTGGTGATGTGATCGAGCTGGAAAGCGGTTTTTGGCACGTCATCACAGACATTCGAAATTTGAAGACAGGTACTCAGCTAGTTCTTGCTGAATCCGGCCAGACTGCTCAAGAGGCAGAGCTGCTAGCAAGGCAGCTACTAGACGACTAAGCACTACAGTCGCGTATTTCGCGCAGCTGTCTCGATCAACCTCTGTACTTGGGTGCATCAGCTTGAGTCGAGTTGCCAAGCCGATGTCGCCCTGGTGGGTAATGGCGACAAATGCCGCTTCGATTCTCCCCGAAAGCCCTGGCGGAGTGAGAGCTGGGTATGAATGTCCACCGCGCTCGCTGTTGAGCTTGAATACGTCTGGGTGAATCTCGTGTAACGCTTTGGCTGCCTCGCTAGATTCGGTAGGGACCAATATCAACCCAAGGTCGAAAAGCTCCTTGAGGCGCTCAGCTCCTGCATCGCCGATCCGTACGCATCGTTTGGATGCGGGGTCGATGGCCACAACTGCTTGTTTTGTCATGTCCTTCTCCGGTTGATTTCCCGCCTGGCCCTGTTTCCAAGGCCAGTCAGTGAAATCTGTTTTTGCTCCAGCCGCGGTGCTCACCCGCTGGAAAACTGCATTGGCGCTTTACGCTGCACGCCCAGGGCAGTTGCCACCCCTCTGAACAGTTGAGGCCTGTCCATCGCTGCCTTCGTTGCTGGCCGGTGTCGATCCGGCGATGAAGCAAAGTTACCTCTGGGTAACATATTTGGTCAATACCTATGGGTAATCTTTTTTGAGGCGGGCGAAAAAAAAGCCCGCGATGGCGGGCTTTGATTGGGGTAGGGGCGGGCTAAAGAAGCACTGAGTACCAGAACACTCGGCCAATCACTAGGATCTGCTTGGAGACAAGCTCTTCCGCCGAATACTCCTCATCCGGGTGTTCGTCGCGGTTATAGCTACGTAGGCGTACCCCACCACCTGGCAGGCGGTATAGCGTTTTCACGCGCAATTGGCCGCCGTGATTTATGGCGTACATCTTGCCGTCTACCACTGCGGTTCTGCCTTGATCTACTCCTACGGTGCTCCCGTCTGGAAGGACTGGCTCCATGCTGTTCCCGCTTACGGTCACGCATACGGCATCGCTCGGCTGAACGCCTTGCCGGCGGAGGGTTAGCTTGCCGAAGCGAAGCTTACGGCCGCTAGCCTGTTCCACTGCAGTGCGGCCCCGGCCTGCGGAAAGCTCTACTTCCTTGAGAAACGGCACATAGACCTCGTCGTCAGCCAGCGGCGTGTTGTCGTCCCAGACGTCAAATGAGCCGACGACCTCGGCATTCGCCTGAATTTCTGTCACGCCTTTAGCAGATAGCCCTGGTTGATCCATCGCATAGCGAGGGAGGCCGAGGGTTTCCTCGATCTCGCGGGCAAGGTCTTCCCCGATCTTCTTTGCGCCTGCGCTATCAGGGCGTGCGAGGCACCGGGAAATGTAGTTCGCACTTTTCCC
The DNA here is from genome assembly GCF_057480955.1 of Pseudomonas sp. P65(2024). Taxonomy (NCBI): domain Bacteria; kingdom Pseudomonadati; phylum Pseudomonadota; class Gammaproteobacteria; order Pseudomonadales; family Pseudomonadaceae; genus Pseudomonas; species Pseudomonas sp. P65(2024). The sequence goes on along the minus strand of NZ_JBLIYX010000022.1, from coordinate 30,844 downwards.
TAGGGCGTCAGCGATACGGGCCTGCTTGCCTTCGAAGCGCGAGTTCATGAGGAGCCGCAAATTGTCGCGGCGGGTATCTGAGATTTCCATTGAGCAATGATCTGAAAACGTTACCAAAAGGTAAATTCCCTGTAGGTATTGTTTAATCATTACCTGTCGGTAATAATTTGGCGGACCATGATGGAGGCCCGGACATGCGGACCAGAAACAACGGGCTGCTGGAGTGGCTCAAAACGGCGACTGATGACCAGATCGCACAAACAGGAACGTCTCGGGCATACCTGAGGCTGGTTGCTTATGGACATAAGTCCGCTTCAGCAGAGATGTCTGCTAAGACCGAGCTAGCTAGTGCTGGAGCGGTGACTAGGCGGCAGCTCCGCCCCAGTGATTGGCATGTGATTTGGCCTGAGCTGATGGCCTGACAGGGGAATTTTGCATTGTCGGGTCATGAGTCACTAGATGACCAACACACCTGCTGATTCATCCAGTACTCGAATCGCAGGCATAAAAAAACCGGGTGGCAGCCCGGCTTTCTCTACTACTTCAAACGGGGCTAATTATGCATCTCTCCCATGATGCGCGCAATGCTGCGCCTGTCGCTCTATGTCTATCGCAATGGTGGCAAGCGTGAGCGTACAAGCTATGACCTGGGCACTCGCCATTCCCAAAGCTGCACTTGAGAATCCTGCAGCGCGTCATGTCCTGCTCTGCCTCGCCAACTACGCAGGCAGCGATGGAAGAGGGGCTTTCCCTTCTGCCGCGACTCTCTCCGACGACACCGGCCTTTCTGAGCGAACAGTGCGGCTGAAACTAGATGAGCTCGCCCAGGCCGGCTGGATCGCTGAGGGCAACCAGGCGATTGCTGCCGCCCATATCGACCGCCGCGACCGTCGCCCCGTCGTTTACGACCTGCTGATTAAGCGAGGTGCATCTGCTGCACCTCGTCTTGAACGGGGTGCAGGAAACCGCACGGGGTGCAGCTCACAGCAGAACGGGGTGCAGCTCACGACCGAACGGGGTGCAGGAGCTGCACCCAATCCGTCATTGAACCAATCTACTCTCTCTCAGCGCGAGCCGTTCGCAATGTCCCTTGACTGGGAACCGAATCCGGAACTGCTGAAAGCCTACGCCCGTCGGGCAGGTCTGACCCTGGATCAATTCAACGCGGTTGCCATATCCGGCTTCGTGCTCCACCACGATGCCAAGGGCGTGGCCCAAACCGAAAAGCAGTGGCTGGCCGCTCTGGTCAGCTGGGTCAAATCCGATCTCGCCCGTGCTGCCCGCTCGCCCGTTGTTCGCACCGGCGGATCGCAGCGTTCCAGCTTCGATGACGATGACACATCGTGGATCGGGGAAGGGGGCGGCCAATGAATCAGGTTGCAACCGTGGCCCATGGCTTGTGGGCAAAGGTCCAGGCTGGCCAATACGTGCCCTCGGATTACTCGCTGCCAGCCGATGTGAAGGCCGAGCTCAATCGCAAAACTGCGGCGGTGATCAACGATCTGTTCCGTGATCTGCGCACGATCTGCAGCGCCTGGCAGCGAGCGTGGCCGGACGAAGCAACGTACAAGGCCGCCAAGCAGCAATGGCTGACAGCGTTTCTCGAGGCCGGTATCAACACCCCGGAGCAACTGCAGTTCGGTTTGATGCGCTGCCGGCAATCCGGCCGCGAGTTCATCCCGGCGCCTGGGAAGTTCATCGAGTGGTGCCAGCCTTCGCCGGAAATGCTGGGCCTTCCCCCGCTGGCTGTCGCCTTCCGTGAGGCTTGCCGTAATGCGCATCCTGCGATGGCAGGGAAGGGCAAATGGACCCACGACGCGGTCTGGCATGCCGCCAAGGAAAGTGGTTTCGAGAACCTGAACAAGCTGGCTACCGATGTGAGCGCCAAGCTGTTCGAGCGCAACTACACGATTGCCGTTCGGCGCCTGGTCGCAGGTGAGCCGCTGCAGAAGATGCCGCTGGCTCTCCCTGCGGAGGTGCCAGGCCAGCGCACGCCAAAAGTGGGGAATGAAGCCCTGGCGGCGATCCGAGCCAGGATGCTCGGCCGATGATCGAGCTTCCCGCACCTGACCTCATCGAATACCGATACGCGCTGTACTGCCGCTCCGATCTGTTCGGGCTCTCCTGTACCTCGCATCCACCCATTGCGCTCTATCGCGACAAAGCTTCGGCCGTCGCGCATGGCCAGCTCATGTGGCCGAGCGCTTACACCGTCATCGACCTTCATGGAGAAGACAGCCCATGCGGCAATCGAAACTGACCAAGGCCGCACGCGGCCGGGAGTGCCAAGTGCGCATCCCCGGGGTGTGCAATGGCAACCCCGAAACCACCGTGCTTGCACATTACCGCATGGCGGGCACTTGCGGCGTCGGTATGAAACCACACTACATGCAGGGCGCTTGGGCCTGCAGCGCCTGCCATGACGCCTGTGATGGCCGTAGCCGCGATGTCGACCGCGACACAGCGCGGCAGTACCACGCCGAGGGCGTGATGCGTACCCAAGCCTCTCTGATCAATGAGGGGGTGCTGATCGCATGAGCGCGACCCGGGAAGTGAAGTTCAGCGAGGCCGAAGTTCGCCGGCAGGCTGCCGACAAGGCCGTACGCGACCTGCGCGACCCTCGTCACCCTGGCCTGTACCTACGGTTCTGGATCACTCGCGAGCGCGGCACCTGGCACCTGGTGCGCGGCAAGAAATGGGTGCCGGTCGCTCGCTGGCCCGACTTGGGCGTTGCAGCGGTAATTGCCGAACTGCCCGCGCTGCGTCGGCGCCTGCTGCGAGATCCGGCCACCGCGCCCGTGGCGTCCGGCATGGCCACCGTGGGCCAGCTGCTGGACTGGTACGGTGACCGGATGGCCCGCGATCGCTCGTTGTCGGCGAAGCGCAAGGCAGGCGCACGGTCTGCCATCGCTCAGCACTTGAAACCGCGACTGGCGGATCTGGCCCTGACGGAGGTGAGTGCCGACTCTCTCGACAAGCAACTGATGTGGCCGGCTCAGGCCGATGTGTCGCTCTCGTATCTGCGGCAGATGTTCGCCCTGTTGCTGACCGCCTTCCGCCAGGCCTTGAAACTGGGCCTGATCGACGGGAACCCCATGGCCGGGATGCGCTTCAACGACTTTACCAAGGCCAAGATCCTGCCGAAGGCGGCGCGCCTGCGTGACGTGCAGCTACCCGAACTGATGCAGCAACTGGCTCACGCCTTCGACGCGACCCCCAGTGACGCCATGCTGGCCCTGATGATGCTGGCCCATGGCACCCGAATCGGTGAGACCCGTGTGGCGCGGTGGGCTGATGTCTCGTTGGCGGCGGCCGAGTGGTTCATCCCTGCGGCGAACACCAAGACCCGCACCGAGCACCGCTTGCCTCTGACCGCCCAGCTGCAAGCACTGCTGACCCGGTACCGGGCGATTCAGCAGGCTCAGGGTTACCAAGGTGCCTACCTGTTCCCGAGTCGACGCGGGCTGCCGCTTAGCGAGACGCAGGCCAGTGCCGTCTTCACCCGGTTGGGGCAGGGCGCCTGGACCAGTCACGACCTACGCAAGGTGTCCCGCAGCACCTGGACCGACCTCGGCATCGACGGCCACATCGGCGAGATGCTGCTGAATCACTCGCTGGGCAAGATCGCCAGCACCTACATCCACACCCAGGCCATGCAGCAGCGCCGGGCAGCCCTGGAGAAGTGGCACACCTGGTTAGACGGCATTGGCTTCGGTGCCATTCACGGCCTTACAGAGGCCTTATCCGAGATTTCTCATAACGGCGCGCAGCCCGCTAATGGCGGGGCTTCGAGCGACCTTACCGAATTTGTTACTAGCGAGGATTCTAAATGACAGGGAAGCGCCATGGACCATCTCTCCGGCGAGAGCTCAAGTTCATCATCGAGTGCACCACCTGCGGCGGAAGCGGACTCTTCATTGGTGTGTTCCATCAGATGGATTGTCCGCACTGCTTGGGGGCTGGATGGCTTTGCGGACACTCACTCAAGCCTCTTGCGGCAAGCGACATCGTTCCGGTGCTCAACAGTCGTCTCAGGGACGCTCTGGCCGAGATTGCAAAGGCCAGGCAATTGCTTGGTGCGGGCAGTTCGCAGGGGCCGGAGCGGCAGTATCACGAGAATAACCGCCGCGGCGCCGGCGGCACCAACTACACCGGGGATTGAGGGGAAAGGAATGATCTACAGCAGCGTATCGGGTGCAGTAGTTGCCGCTCTGGCGGCAGGAGAAAAGGGTGCTGCTAAGGGCCAGGCATGGCAGAAGCTCTATAAGTCGGCAGAGGAAGAGGGTGGGTGCCTCGCCTCACTTGGCGGCGGCAGCGGCGGCTTTGACCGCGCTCAGGTGGATTACTGGCTGTCAGCGCGGCTGCACCACTTGCTGATCCCGCGCCACTGGAACGCGCTCAACGCCAAGTACGCCACCAACAAGGCCAAGCGGCTTCACGGGATCTCAGGCATCGCGCCACTGATCGCCAGTCCAGCGCCGCAGTTGTTCATCTACAAGGCCGTGACTGCCTGGGCCGTGCCGAAGCTCAAGGGCACTCGTCGCCAAGGCCCGCGGTCGGTGGTCGTGGACATCCCCCTGGATGCGCCAGAGTGGAGACGCGAGCGGCTGGTCAACGCGGCCCTCGCCGCTGGCCAGGCTGAGCGGGCTAAGGCCGAGGCGCTGGCCGAGGACCTGATCGTCCTGCCGGCCAGCTTTTACGACATGAACACCTGGGATACCGATGCTACTCCCGAACCGACGCGGTACCGCTGGCGGGCCGGCATCAAGGACAAGCTCGACGGAATGATTGACGACGCTTTGGTTGAGGTGCGCACCATCCTTGAGGCGGAAGGGCTGCTGATCAAGGATGCTGCGTAATTGCCTGTTGACATCACTGATAGAGTGAGAGAAATTATCTCCATCCTGTCATTCCTGCGTGTGTTTAGGACTGATCAACAAAAGCCCGGCCATTGTGTCGGGCTTTGTCGTTTCAGGAGATGCTTAAACCCCGGCAGACGCGTGGAGGGATAACCTGCAGGGAGTAGGATTAATCAAGGCTAAAATACTGGTTGCATGTACAGTGCCTGGGTGAGATAATCCGATTGCTCCATTGTCAGATCCACACGGTGCGCGCAATGCGCATGTTGGATTTTCCTAGAGAAGGCCTTTGAGTCTCGAGCGATAGTGGTTAGGCGCTAATACTGCCTGATAAATCTATTCAATCATTTTCTAAGGTAAATCTATGACAGTTCGCACGCTCGGTAAAAATTTCAAGAACGAAGACGTAAATGGTAACGCAAAGCAGGTGCATACTATCGTTACCCCAGAGGAGAATTTGCATGGTCTAGTGATTAGATCTTTGCATAACCCTGTTTACGATTACGCTTATGTTTATGGTCCAGTCAAACCACTGGGTCGATTCGATACTACTTGCGTTAGGTTTTTGGCAGATTGCGTTAAGTTTGACGACTACTTTGTTCCGGCTGGTAATGGAGTTTATTTCCTGCTTCCGGCTTCGTATACTGTTAAGTGTCATGTTTCGTGGGACTTCCTCAACGCAGATGGATCGGTAGCATAAAGTATCTTTTCATCGCATTAGCTTGCTTAGCACTGATGGCATAAGCTTGAAATTTGCATTGAACCCTTCGAGAGGCTCGCCATTTGGCGGGCCTTTTTCATTTTAGCTCCCCGCAACGGGAGGAATCGAGATGTCGAACATGCCAGAAAAGGACCCGGGCCTGTGGGCCGCTGTGCTCGCGTGGTTGATCGCCCATCAGCCACAGCTTTATGCAGCCGGCTTGTCCGTTGGTATCGCCGTACTGCGTGTTATGTATGGCGGTGGTAGCCGCCGTCAAATGTACCTGGAGGGCGCTTTGTGTGGACTGGTGACGCTGTCGCTTGTCCCGCTACTGGAATGGCTTGGCCTGCCGCAGAGCATGGCCACATTCGCCGGTGGCACTGTGGGCTTTCTGGGGGTCGAGAAAGTGCGCGGCTACTATGATCGCGTGACCGTCCGACAGATTGGCGGCTGATGTCATGCCGCCGAAAGCCAAGCGTCCTTGTCGTGTGCCTATGTGTCCCGGTAAGACCAGTGATAACCACGGTTACTGTAACGCGCATGCCTCGTTAGCAATTGGTTGGAGTAACCCGCGCCGTGGCACTGCTGAGCAGCGTGGCTATGACTGGGCATGGCGCAAGCTTGCCAAGGCAGTACTCAAACGTGATCGTTATCTGTGCCAGTGCCCTGCCTGCAATGGTCGCCGCCTGCCAGCGACAGAGGTTGATCACCGTATACCGAAGTTTGAAGGGGGAACGAATGACCCATCCAACCTGTTTGCCATCAATGAAAATTGCCACAAGTTCAAAACGGCGGCAGAGTCGGCACGGGCGCGGTCAGGCCGTCCGCCTGGCGCGTGAGGCAATGCGCTTGCGCGAAAAAGCGATCAAGCGCAGCCGAAGTACCGAGCTGATCTGCCATGGTGACTGGCACTTGGATCGAGCGCTGTACTGCTGGAAAAACATTCATAAGCTTGGAATTCCCGAGCTGATTTCGCGTGTTCTACATGAGTTAGTGGCAGCAATTGACGCATACATGCATGCCGCTGACGGAGTGCCAGAGCGTCCGTTTATACATCTGGCTGCCTTAATCGATGGCGAGAGTCTGCGGGCAAAATTAGCGGAAAGTGGTCAAAAATCGGTCAAATGAGGGGGCGGGGCAAAATCTCTACAGCTTTCGTCTCCCTCCACCGATCGCCCAGCCTTTTTCACACACCCGCGAAACTAAAAAAAATCGCATTCCAGAAAATCGGGAGGCCTGAACGATGGGGCGACCCGCGAAACCTACCGCCCTCAAGCTGCTGCAGGGCAACCCCGGCAAGCGAAAACTCAAGAAGGACGGCCCCGCGCCGGCGCCGCTGGCGGAAACCCCAGACGCCCCGGAGTGGCTGGGGGAATGGGCCATTGAAATGTGGGACACCATTGCGCCCTGGCTGACCCAGACCGGGATCATGACCCGCACCGACACGCACAACCTAGCGGTCTTCTGCGCCGCCTATGAGCGGTGGCGGCTGGCTGAGGCAGAAGTGGCCAGCAAGGGCATCACCGTCGTGGACGCCAAAGGCGTGCTCAAGAAGAACCCCGCCTGCACCGTGATCAATGAGGCGCTGCGTCAGCTGGCCAGCTTCGGGGCAGCCCTCGGGCTGGACCCGGCCAGCCGTGCGCGCCTGATGGGCAGCGGCGGGCCGGAGAAACCAGAAAACCCGTTCATCGTGCTCAAAGGAGGGCGGGCCTCTAAGTGAGTTAGGACATGGCCAGCTACCCGAACGTAAACGCGGCGAACAAGTACGCCCGCGACGTAGTGGCCGGCAAGATCGCAGCATGCAAGTACGTGCGTCGGGCCTGTCAGCTCCATCTGGATGACCTGGCCAAGTCGAAGAAGCGCAATTTTCGCTGGACCTTCGACCGCGACACCGCCGAGCAGGTGACGGTGTTCATCCAGCTGCTACCGCACGCCAAGGGCAAATGGGCGGCGCTGCGCGAGCTGATCAAGCTTGAGCCGTGGCAGCTGTTCATCTTCTGCAGCATCTTCGGTTGGGTCGATAAGAAGACCCGCCGCCGACGGTACCGCGAGGTGTACATCGAGGTGCCGCGCAAGAACGGCAAGAGCGTGCTGGCCGCTGGTGTCGGCCTGTACATGCTGGTCATGGATGGGGAGTTCGGCGCCGAGGTGTATTGCGGTGCGACCACCGAGCGGCAGGCCTGGGAGGTGTTCAAGCCGGCGCGGCAGATGGTGCGGCGCACGCCCGAGCTGGTCGAGGCCTTCGGCATCCAAGTCGCGGCGAAGAACCTGTCGGTGATCGGTGACGAAAGCAAGTTCGAACCGCTGATCGGCGACCCCGGCGACGGTCAGTCGCCGAGCTGTGCCATCGTGGACGAGTTCCACGAACACACCTCGGCCGCGCTCTACGAAACCATGCTGACCGGCATGGGCGCCCGCGATCAGCCGATGATGTTCGCTATCACCACGGCGGGCTACAACATCGCCGGGCCGTGCTACCTGCAGCGCGCCCAGGTGATCGACAAGCTGGAAGGGACGGTGCCGAACGATGAGTTGTTCGGGATCATCTACACGATTGACGAGGACGACGACTGGAAAGACCCGGCGGTCCTGCGCAAGGCCAACCCCAACTATGGCGTCTCAGTCGGGGCTGAGTACCTGCTGAAACGCCAGGCTGATGCAACGCGTTACCCATCACGGCAAAACGCGTTCAAGACCAAGCACCTCAACATCTGGGTAAGCGCCAAGGAAGCCTGGCTGAACATGGCCGACTGGGAGGCGTGCGGCGACCCTACGCTGACCCTGGACCAGTTCTTGGGCCAGCGCTGTTGGATCGGCATTGACCTGGCCAGTAAGTCGGATATCTGCGCGGTGTCGCTGGTGTTCCTGGACAAGGTGGAGCTGGTCCCGGGGAGCGGCAAGTGGGTCAACCGCTGGACCATCTTCTGCAAGTCGTTCTTGCCCGAAGGCGCGATAGAGCGGGGCGGGCCGAACAAGGCCGCTTACGAGGCTTGGGCCAACGCCGGCCTGCTGGAAGTCTGCGACGGCGAGGAAATGGACTTCGACCTGGTGCGCGACATGGTGGGCGAATTCGCTGGCATGTTCGATGTGCAGGAAGTGGCCTACGACAAATGGCGCGCCACCCAGGTGGCCCACCAGCTGCAAAAGGACGGTGCCGAGGTAGTCGAAATGGGCGGCGGCGTGGCCAGCATGAACCTGCCCATGCGCGAGCTGGAAGCGGCGCTGCTGTCCGGTCGCGTGCGCCACTCCAGCGACCCGGTATTGGCCTGGCAGGCCGGAAACGTCGTGGTGCGTCCGTTCAAGGGTTGCATCACGCCGATGAAGGCCGACGAAGGCAAGACCGACATGCGCAAAATCGACGGCATTGTCGCCGCGCTGATGGCGATGAACCGCGCCATGGTCAGCGAATTTGAGCCGGAAGGGCTGTTGGCCAGCCTGACCGAAGACGACCTATTAGCTATGTGAGCCCCTACGATGAAATGGCTTCCTGAATCTATCGGGACGGCAGGCTTTTGCCTGTTCGTCGCGGGCCTCTACGTCCAGTTTGGGGAGGGTGTGGCCCTGATGGTCGGTGGCGGCCTGCTGGTGGCCGGCGCCGCCAAGGCGGTGTGGCGATGATCCTGGGCGCGATGTTCGAGCAGCGCAGCAGCTTGGAGGTGCCCAGCACGCCGATGAACAGCAAGGAGCTGACCGAATACCTGTTCGAAGGGCAGGGCATCAGCGTCAGCCCGGCTTCGGCCATGCGTCTGACGGCGGTGTATGCGTGCATCTACGTGCTGTCCAGCTCCATGGCCCAGTTGCCGCTGAGCGTGTTGCGCAAGGTCAACGGGCGGATCGAAGTAGCCACCGACCACCCGGCCCATTACCTGCTTCACGATGAGCCGAACACCTGGCAGACCTCTTACCGCTGGCGGGAAACCAAGCAGGCCCATGTGCTCGGCTGGGGCAACGGCTACACCCGCACGGTGCGCAGCCGCCGCGGTGAATTGCTGTCGCTGGAAATGCACGAGCCGCAACACACCGAACTGGTAAAGAACGGCAATCGCTGGGTGTACTCGACCCAGGATGAAGACGGCGCGCCGCTGGCGGTGTCGCCCGAGGACATGATTCACCTGCGCGCCATCGGCTCGCACCGGCGCATGGGTATCAGCCCCATCCGGCAGAACGCCGACACCATTGGCCTGGGCATGGCCACTGTGCGCTACGGCAAGGAGTTTTTCGAGGGCGGCGGCCGGCCCACGGGCCTGGTCACCGTCAAGGACGGGAAGCTGGATAACACCAGCTGGGAGCGCCTGAAAACGGTCTGGCGCGCCGCCGTGGAACGGCTCAAGCGTTCGGACAACAAGACGCTGCTGTTGCCCGCCGACCTCGATTACAAGGCGCTGACCATCGCGCCCGAGGATGCGCAATTTCTCGAGACTCGCAAGCTGACCCGCAGCGAGATTGCCAGCATCTTCAACGTGCCGGCGCACATGATCAACGACCTGGAAAAGGCCACGTTTTCGAACATCAGCGAACAGGCCATCCAGTTTGTGCGCCACACCGTCATGCCGTGGGTGAAGAACTGGGAGGAAGAAGTTAACCGCCGCGTCTTCACCCGCGCCGAGCGCATGGCTGGCTACTACGTCAAGTTCAACCTGGCGGGCCTGTTGCGCGGCACCCCGAAAGAGCGCGCCGAGTTCTACCGCATCGCTATTCAAGACGGCTGGATGAGCCGTAACGAGGTGCGCGTGCTGGAAGACCTCAACCAGCTGGAAGGCCTCGACTCGATGCTGCTCAACGTCAACACGCAGTTGCTCGGCGCAGACGGCAAGCCGTTACCCGTAACGAAGCAGGAATAACCCATGAGTGAATTCGAACAACGCATGCTGCAGGCGCAGCATTGCGAGCTTCGTGCTGTCCAGCCGGATGAGCAGGGCAGCGCGCCGAAGATCGCCGGCTATGCCGCTGTCTTCAACCAGCGTAGCGACCTGCTGGGCGGCACCTTCGTGGAAATCATCGCCCCGGGCGCGTTCGATGACGTGCTGAACCAGGACACCCGAGCGCTGTTCAACCACGATCCGACCTACCTGCTGGGTCGCACAGCCAGCGGCACGTTGCGCCTGACCGTGGATGAACGCGGCCTTGCCTATGAAATCGACACGCCCAATACGCGGACCATCCGCGACCTGGTGGTCGAGCCGCTGCGCCGTGGCGACATGAGCGGCAGCAGCTTCGCCATGCGCGTGGCCAAGGGTGGCGACACCTGGCACGAAGAGAAAGACGGCCTGATCGTGCGCACGATCTTCAAGATCGCCGAGCTGCGCGACGTAGGGCCGGTGGCGTTCCCGGCTTACCCCGACTCCAGCGCTGCCCAGCGCTCCCTGACTGCCTGGAAGCAGGCGCAAACCGAAGGCGACGAAGCCCGCGCACATTTCGAGCGCGAGGCCCGCGAGCGCCTGCTTGACCTAACTGAACTGTGATCCCAAGGGGGAGCTATGACCCTGCAACAAATGAAAGAAGCCTATAACAAGCTGTCGGCCGAAATGCGCTCGCTGCATGACACTACCCCGGACGACGGTTGGACCGGCGAAGTCCGCGCCAAGTGGGAAGGCATGAAAGCCGACCTCAAGGGGCTGCGCGAGAAGATCGAGCGTGAAGAAGAACTGCGCGCCCAGGATCAGAGCTTTGTCGAAGGTCTGGACCGTGAGCGTCCGGCCGGCGCGCCGAAGAACGAGGCGGAAGCTGAGCAGCGCAGCGCCTGGGATAACTGGGTACGTCGCGGCCTGGAGTATCTGACCCCCGAGCAGCGTTCCGTGGTTCTGGAAATGCGTGCTCAAGGTACCAATCCGAACGAGGCGGGTGGTTTCACCGTGCCGACCACCCTGCAGGCCAAGGTGATCGAATCGCTGGTGACCTACGGCGGTATTGCTTCGGTGTGCCAACTGCTGCAGACCGACAACGGCGCGCCTATCGCCTGGGCCACCAGCAACGGCGGCGAGGAAGAAGGCGAGCTGATCGGCGAGAACAAGGCAGCAGGCGAAAAGGACGTCGAGTTCGGGATGGGCACCATGGGGTCGCACACCATCAGCTCGAAGATTATCCGCGTCTCTGAACAGCTGCTGCAGGACTCGGGCATTGACATGGAAGGCTACCTGGCCGGCCGTATCGGTAAGCGCGTTTCGCGTACCCGTAACCGCCTGATCGTCCAGGGCACCGGCGCCGGTGAAACCGCCGATACGCCGGCGCAACCGAAGGGCCTGGAATACTCGACCCCTCAAGGTGCCATGACGGCCAAGGCCACCGCCTTCACCTGGCAGGAGGTCAACAACCTGATTCACTCCGTTGACCCGGCGTATCGTGCGGCCGCCAAGTTCCGCTTGGCGTTCAACGACAAGACGCTGCAGGCGATGGAAGAAATGGTGGACGCCAACAATCGCCCGCTGTGGCTGCCCGGCATCGACAGCGACCGTCCGGCCACCATCCTCAAGCATCAGTACGTGATCGATCAGGCCATCGCCGATATCGGCGCCGGCAAGAAATTCATGTATGCCGGCGACTTCAACGAACTGGTGCTGCGCGCGGTCCGTAGCCTGACCCTCAAGCGTCTGGTGGAGCGTTACGCCGAGTACGGCCAGGTCGGCTTCCTGGCGTTCGTGCGCTTCGGCCTGGTGCTGCAGGACACGGCCGCCATCAAGCACCTGGTGGGCAAGACCGCCTGACGGGAGGGGTGCCCATGCTGACGCTTGAGCAGATCAAGAGCCATTGCAAGCTGGAGCTGGATGAAACCGACGAAGACACGCTGCTGCAGGCCTACGCCCGCGCAGCGCGTCGCCAGGTCGAGAAGGACAGCGGCCGGCGGTTGTACTGGGTCACGCTGCCGGCCGACGCGCCGACAGATGCGACCGGCGATGAAGCCTACCTGCGTGGGCTGCTGCCGATCGATGCGCCGGAGAACGCGTTACCCGTAACGGATGACGTGGAGCTGGCCATGCTGCTGTTGGTCGCACACTGGCACCGCAACCGCGAGCCGGTCACCGAGTCGACCAGCAACGGCACCAAGGCGCTGCCGCTGGCCTATGACGCCCTGGTGCAGCCTTATCGCTGGTTTACGCTGTGAGGGAGCCGGAAGCGGGCGAACTGCGCACCCGGGCGGTGGTGCGCATCCGCAACGACACGCCCAGCGGTTCCGGCCTGGACTCGCATTTCGAGGTAGTGGCCAAGCGGTGGTGCAAGATCGAGCCGTTAGGCACGGCCACCTACACCGGGTCGGTGCAGACCGGGACGACCATTACGCATCGCATCTACTGTCGATTCGTGCGGGACCTGGACACGCGGCATGAACTGGTCGCCGGCGGCCGGGTGTTCCGCGTCAAGCGGGCTACCGGTATGCGCGGGCGGCAGGTGTGGTCGGTGATCGAGGTCGAGGAGCTGCAGGCGGCGAATGCGCCGGCGGGAGGTGGCCGTGGCCAACTCCGTTTCGATTGACGGCTATCTGCATGTCGAGGGCTTCGACAAGTTCGACCAAGAGGCCTTCAACAAGCGAAAGATCCGCGCTGGCATGCGCAAGGTTGGCCAGCTGATCACAGGCCGGGCACAGATGAATCTAGCGCTCGGCGGTGGCCAGGACGGCTACCCCGTAAACCGTAGCGGGGCCACCACCGACTCCATCGGCTACAAGGTGTCGCGCTCGGGCTTTCTGGTGCGTGTCGCACCCAGCAAGACCGCGAGCATGAGGGCCTTCTATCCCGCTTACCTGCACTACGGCGTGCGCCGCAAGAGTGGGGGCGGGTGGCGGATCAAACCCCGCGACAACTACATGGCCGACGCCCTGGTCGACAGCCGCGACGAGGTGCGGCGCATCCTGCAGCAGGCCTTTGCCGCCGCGCTGCTCAACTGAGTACCTGACATGAAAATCACGCCTGTGATCGAGCAGCTGCGCGCCTATGCGTCTGGCTTCGAAGGGCGCGTGGCCGGCGGACTGGATTGGGACCCGACCGCGGACAGCGCCAAGATGCCCCCGCCGGCGGCCTATGTGATCGCCGTTGGCGACTCGGCCGACGAGCCGCAAGCGCAGAACGTTTACACCCAGGCCGTGCGCGACGTCATTGACGTGTGTGTCGTGCTGCCGACCGATGATGAGCGCGGCCAGTCGGTAGCCGACGTGCTGCACGACGTGCGCGCCCAGCTGTGGCGTGCCCTGGTGGGCTTCGAGCCGGACGACGAATCGGGGCCGCTGCTGTACGACGGCGGTCAACTGCTGCTGCTCGACCGCGACCGCATGGTCTACCGCTATCGCTTCTATGCCGACTTCCAGCTCGGCCGCTGGGAGCAGACCGGCGAAGGCAAGCCGCAGACCTGGCAGGAATGGCAGCTGGCCGGCCTACCAGCCCTGGAAGGTATCGACACCCGTTTGGACTTCCTCAACCCCCTGAAAGACCCCAACGTCGACGCCCCCGGGCCAGACGGGCGGGTCGAGTTCACCATCCGTGAGGACTTGAACCCATGATCACCATTCACCTCAAGCCGGCACCAGGGCGCGATTGCCCGCTGCCGGATCAGCCGGGCAAGTACCTGCCCGCCGAGGGGGCCGTCGTGCCCCGAGACGCCTACTGGGAGCGCCGCGTCATCGATGGCGACGCCCTGGAACAGAAAGCCACCACCCGGGGGAGCAAAGCGCGATGAGCGTCAGTTTCAGCAACATCCCCAGCGACATTCGCGTGCCGCTGTTCTATGCCGAAGTCGACAACTCCATGGCCAACAGCGGCGGGTCCAGCCTTCGCCGGCTGATCGTCGGCCAGGTCAACGACGATGCCGACAGCGACGAAGTCGGCCGTCTGGTGCTGGTGTCGAAGACCAGCGACGCCAAGGACATTGGCGGTACCGGCTCGATGCTGGCGGCCATGCATGCACGCTGGCGGGCCATCGACGTGGCCGGCGAGGTCTGGTGTCTGCCGCTCAAGGTAACCACCGGCGTGGCCGCGACTGCGACCGTTACGGTAACGGGCAGCGTCGCCACAGCCGGCCTGGTCAATCTGTACGTGGCGGGCCAGCGCGTGCGTGCTGATGCCGTGGTCGGGGCCTCGGCCGAGGCCGTGGCGGCCAGTCTGGCGGCGGCGGTCAATGCCGCTATCGACCTGCCAGTAACCGCCACGGCCGCCGCCGGCGTGGTCACCCTGCAGGCGAAGTTCAAGGGCGAGCTGGGCAACGATATCCAAGTGCAGCTGAACCGCTTGGGGCGGGCCAATGGCGAAACCACGCCGGCCGGCCTGACGGTGGTGGCCACGGCCATGACCAACGGCGCCGGCACCCCGGCCGTGTCGGCGGCCCTGGCCGCGCTGGGCGACGAAGAATTCGAGTTCATCGCCCAGCCCTGGACCGATGCCGACACGCTGGGGGCCTGGAAAACCGCGATGGACGACAGCGCCGGCCGCTGGTCCTGGGCGAAGCAGCTCTACGGCCATGTGTACAGCGCGCAGCGCGGCACGCTGGGCCAGCTGGTCGCCGCCGGGCGCCTGCGCAACGACCCGCACGTCTCGGTGCATGGCTTCGAGCGCGGCGTGCCGCAGCCTGCGTGGGAAGTCGCGGCGGCCTGGGCGGCGCGCACTGCTGTATTCATCAGTGCCGACCCGGCGCGACCGACGCAGACCGGCGCGTTGACGGGCATCGACCCGGCGCAGGCCAGTGACCGTTTCACCCTGACCGAGCGGCAATCGCTGCTGACCAGCGGTATGGCCACCGCCACTTACAGCGGCGGCAGCTACCGCATCGAACGGGCCGTGACGACTTACCAGCGTAACGCCTACGGCCAGCCGGATGACTCCTACCTGGACAGCGAGCCGTTGCACCAGTCGGCTTACGTGATCCGCAACTTGCGCAGCATCATCACTAGCAAGTACGGGCGTCACAAGCTGGCAAACGACGGCACGCGCTTCGGTCCCGGCCAGTCCATCGTCACGCCGAAGGTGATCCGCGGCGAGCTGGTCGCGGCCTATGGCGCGCTCGAGCGTGACGGCATTACCGAGAACGCCGAGGCGTTCAATAAGTACCTGGTCGTAGAGCGCGATCCGAACAACCCGAACCGCCTGAACGTGCTGTTCCCGCCGGACCTGGTGAACCAGCTGCGCGTGTTCGCGCTGCTGTACCAGTTCCGTCTGCAGTACCCGGACGCGGCGTAACCCTCATCGTTCAACCCCAGCCCGCCCTGTGCGGGCTTTTTTATGGGAGTGCCCTTTATGGGTCAGAAAGTCGCGGGCACCTGTTTTATCAAGGTCGACGGCGATCAGCTGGTCATCACCGGCGGCGTGGAATGTCCGCTTTCGGACAAGAAGCGCGAAACCATCACGCGGGGCTTCTTCAAGGAAGAAGACCTGATCCCTTTCGTGGTGGTCGACGCGGTGAAAACCGCCAACTTCCCCCGGGCCAAGCTGGCCAACGGGATCGGCATGACCGTCACCGCCGAACTGGCTGACGGTTCGGTCTACGTGCTGAGCGGCGCGTACCTGGTGGACGAAATCAAAGTGACCGGCGATGACGCCAAGGTCTCGCTCAAATTCGAAGGCATCCAAGGAGACTGGCAGTAATGACCACTGTAACTCACACCCTCGCTACCCCAATCCAGGCCCACGGTGAAGAGGTCACCGAACTGACCTTGCGCCGGCCGACCGTGCAGGAGTGCCGCGCAATCAAGGCGTTGCCTTACGTCGTTGGCGAGAGCGGCCACCCGATCATGGAAGTGGAAGCGGTCGGCAAGTACATCGCGATCTGCGCCGCCATCCCGGCGAGTTCGGTGAACCAGCTGGACCTGGCTGACCTGAACACCATCGGCTGGCTGATCGTGGGTTTTTTCATGCCCCAAGATTCGAAGCAGTCGGCGGCCTGACCGAGCTGGCCTACGACCTCGCTTGGTGGTGGAAAGCCACCCCGGGCGAGGTGCTGGGCTGGACCCTCGACACGTTGTTCGAGAGTGAGGAAAACGCGTGGCGCATCAACGCGCTGAATGGGGGAGGCGGTGGCGGATAAATTCCAACTCAAGGCGCTGATTACCGGCGTCGACAAGCTGTCCCCGGTACTGAACGGGGTGCGCAAGAACGCGGCGGTGCTGCGCAAGCAGCTGAACAGCTCGGGCCTGGGCAAGATCACCTTCGGCGAGGCCCTGCAGGGCGGGGCGATTGCTGCCCCGTTCGTCATGGGCGTGAAGGCGGCCATTGGCTTTGAAAGCGCCATGGCCGACGTCAAAAAGGTGGTCAACTTCGAGTCGCCGGCGCAGTTCAAAGCGATGAGCGATGACGTGTTGAACCTGTCCGAGCGGCTGCCCATGGCGGCCGAGGGCATCGCGCAGATTGTCGCCGCCGGCGGCCAGTCCGGTATTGCCCGGCAGGAGCTGAACCAGTTCGCCGAAGACGCGGTGAAAATGGGCGTCGCCTTCGACCAGACGGCCTCGGAATCCGGGGAAATGATGGCGAAGTGGCGGACGGCGTTCCGCATGAACCAGACGGAAGTGGTCGCGCTGGCCGACCGGATCAATTACCTGGGTAACACCGGGCCGGCGAACACCAAGCAGATTTCCGCGATCATCACCGAAGTGGGCGCGCTGGGCGAGGTGGCGGGGCTGTCATCCGCGCAGGTGGCGGCTATTGGCGCGACCATGGCCGGCGTCGGCGTCAAGCAGGACGTGGCGGCGACCGGCATCAAGAACTTCATGTTGGCGATGACCAAGGGCTCGGCGGCCACCAAGTCGCAGGCCGAGGCCTTCAAGTCGCTGCGTTTGGATTCCAAGCAGGTCGCGGAAGCGATGCAGAAGGACTCCCAGGCGACCATGTTGGACCTGCTCAAGCGGATCTCCCAGGTGGACGCGGCCAAGCGTCCGGCGCTGCTGACCAATCTGTTTGGCAGCGAGTCGGTGGCGGCCATCACGCCACTGGTGACCAACCTGCAGTTGCTGAGCGGCAACCTGACGAAGGTGGGCGATGCCACGGCTTATGCCGGCTCGATGGAGGCTGAGTACAAGTCACGGTCGGAAACCACGGCCAACGCCATGCAGCTGCTGCAGAACCGGGTCACGCGCCTGGGGATCACGGTCGGCAGCATGTTACTGCCGCCGCTCAATGACTTCATGGCAACGGTGGGGCCGATCATCAGCAGTGTGACCAGCTTAGCCGGGGCGCACCCCTGGCTGATCAAGGGGTTGTTGGGCGCAGCCGTGGGCTTCACCGTCTTGCGCTTGGCCACGGCCGGGGCGACAGCAGCCTTATCACTGATGAACGGTGTGGCGAGCATGAGCCCGGTGGGGATGATCGTCCGTGGTATCGCCATCGCTGCCGGCGTCCTGATCGCCAACTGGTCGACCGTGGCGCCGTACTTCCAAGCGGTGTGGGACAAGATCAAGGCCCCGGCGATGGCCGTGTGGGAGTGGATGAAAACCACTTTCGCCTGGTCGCCGCTGGGCCTGATCGTCGCCAACTGGGAGCCACTGACGGCGTTCTTCGGCGCGCTGTGGGAACTTGTCAAAGCCCTGTCGGTGCCGTTCTTCGACTTCCTCAAGTCGGTCTTTGACTGGTCGCCGCTGGGTTTGATCATCAAGCACTGGGAGCCCATCACCGGCTTTTTCAAAGGGATCTGGGACAAGCTTCGCCCCATCATCGAGCCAATGATGAAGTTCCTGGGCTTCGACAGCGAGTCGAGCGGCGACGGCGTGATCAGCGCGGCGACGGCCAAGGTCAACGATTGGGCCGAGCAGCAGAAAGCGCGCAACGCCGCCGGCGAGCCGGTACCGGGCGCACTGGTCAAGCCGATGGCGCAGCCGGTGCAACTGATGCCCGAGGCCACCAGCGTGGCCAGCCTGATGCGTGCGCCGGACCAGCCAGGGCCATGGGCAGCGATGCCCCTGTCGGCCTCTCAGATGGCCGAGCACGCGCAGGAAAGCCTGGCCAAGGGGCTGACCCCGGGGGAGGCGATGAAACGCGCTGAAATGGGCCTGCCTGGGCAGAACAGCCTGGCAGCACCTGCAGCGGGTGCCCTGGCCGCGTCGCGGGGCTCCCTGGTGCAGCAGGCAGCCCAGGCCAGCAAAGCCCAGTTGGAGGGGCAAATGGTGGTGCGCTTCGACAACGCACCGCCGGGCATGCGGGTCGAGCAGGCCGACACCAATCAACCCGGGCTGCAGGTCAGCCCGCAAGTGGGCTACCGATCCTTGGGGAGGGCGTCATGAGTACCTGGCGGGATCAGCTGCATCCGGCGTCATTTCGGGGCGTGCCGTTCCACGTCGACAGCGACAGCATGCCGGCGGGACGGCGCACACAGACGCATGAGTATCCGCAGCGGGACAAGCCGCTGGTGGAAGACCTGGGCCGCGTCACACGGGAAATCAAGCTGGCCGCCTTCGTGATCGGGGAGGACTGCTATTTCCAGCGTGACAACCTGCTCAACGCCCTGGACAAGCCCGGGGCGGGGGAGCTGGTCCACCCCTGGTATGGCCGGCTGACGGCCACCGCGACGGTCTGCAGCGTCAGCCATGAGCGCCGCGAGGGCGGCATGGTCCGCTTTGACCTGGTGTTTGTGGAGGACGGCGAGAAGGGCTTTCCCGCCGGGGTGCCGAACACGGCGCGGCAGTTGGAGGACTCATCGGAAAGCCTGCTTGAGTCGGCGATTGCCCGGTACAAGGCTGCCATGGCGGTGGTCAACCGGGCGCGCCTGGCCGTGGTCGCGCTGCAGAATGGCATTGCCGGGGTGCAGATGGCCATTGCCTCAGAGCTTCGCCAGCTGACCGGCCTGGTCAGCTCGGTGGAGGCGCTGGCCGACATGCTGATCAACGCCCCGGGCAACTTCGCGGCGATGATTCGGGGGCAGTTCGCCAGTGTCGGCGGCAGTTCACGGTCGTCGGGCTATCGCTGGGGGCCGTCCAGCGGCGGCGACTCGGCCAGCCTGGAGGCTGACCCGGAGTTTGCCCGCACCGTCGCGGCGCTGCCCGAAGCGACGCCGGAGTTTGCCAGTTTCGCCGAGTCCGGCCGGTCCATCACCGGCCAGGTGGAGCAGGCCCGCCAGTTGGCCAATGCGCCGCCACCGGCCGGAGGAACCGACACCGCGGCTGTGGTCACCGCTGCCCGCGAGCTGGTGCGCGATGCGCTGATCGTGTTGGCCGTGCGCGAGGCGGTGGCCATGCCGGTGATGCAGGCGCCCGAGCCGCTGACCGGCTTTGCCACCCTGGAACAGCAGGTGGTGTCCCCGATCCAGCGCCCCGAGGTGCCGGTGACTGCCGACGTGGTCGCGCTGCGTGACGCCATCAGCGACGCCCTGTGGCTGGCCGCCCTGGCGTCGCCGGTCGAGCACGTCGAGCGGCTGGAGGTGGTACGTAACCAGGTGCGGGCGCACCTGACCGAAGTGGCCCGCGCTGGTGTGCGTCTGGCCGAGGTCACCACGCGGGAAAGCCTGCCGGCGGTGGTGCTGGCGTATCAGCACTATGGCGACGCCACCCGCGCCGAGGAAATCGTTACGCGTAACAAGGTGCAGCACCCGGGCTTTCTGCCTGTCGGCGCGCTGACCATCGCTCGAGAGTGAATCCATGGACAACCAAAATGCTGTCACGCTGAGCGTGAACGGCCTGGACTATCGCGGCTGGAAGAAAGTCAGCATCAGTGCCGGCATCGAACGCCAAGCCCGGGATTTTCGCTTGGGCGTAACGTGGAGCTGGCCGGGCCAGGTACAGGAAATCCCAGTGCGCCAGGGCGACCACTGCGAAGTACGGATCGGCGCCGACCTGGTGCTGACGGGCTGGGTGTTCGGCACGCCGATCAGCTACGACGCCCGCAGCGTCGAACGCTCGGTCGCCGGCCGCTCGCTGACTGCCGACCTTGTGGACTGCTCGGCGGTGAACAAGCCCGGCCAGTGGCGCGGGCAGAGCGTGCAGAAGATCGTGCAGGCCCTGGCCGAGCCCTACGGGGTACGCGTGCTGAGCGAGGTGGCGGAAACCACAAAGCTGGCCGACCACCAGATCGAGCCCGGCGAAACCGCCTTCGAGTCCATCGACCGTCTGCTGACGTTATCGCGGCTGCTGTCGACCGATGACGCCCGGGGGCGGGTGGTGATCATCAAGCCGGGCAGCGCCGGCCGCGCCGTCGACCGTCTGGAACTGGGACAGAACCTGCTGACCGGCAGTGCCGAGCTGGATTTTTCGGGGGTGTTTTCCGAGTACCGCGTCACCGGCCAGCGCTCGGGCACCGACACTGACTACGGTGCGGCGGCCAGCGAAGTGAAGGCCGGCGTCACCGATCCGCGTGCCTCACGGCGCCGGGTGCTGCTGATCCACGAAAGCGGCCAGATGACCCCGGAGCTGGCCCAGGCGCGGGCCAACTGGGAGCGTGGCAGCCGGATGGGGAAGGCGCTGACCCTGCGCTACAAAATTCAGGGCTGGCGGCAGTCCACCGGCGCCCTGTGGGTGCCGAACATGATCGTGCGCGTGGTCGACCCGCTTATCGGCATCGACCGCGACATGCTCATCAGCGAAATCGAGTACGTGCTCGATGATGCCGGCACCGTGGCCAACATCGTGGTAGGTCCGCCGGATGGCTTCGATCCCGAACCGAAAGACCCGCACAAGTCGCGCAAGCTCAAGAAGGGCGGCAAGGCCGACAACTTCGAATACCTGATCCCCGCCGACTGGAAGCCTGGCCAATGAAACCCATGAGAAATTTTCTCGCCCGGGGCGTGGTCGCCCTGGTCGATGCCGGCCGCAAGCTGCAGGGCTTGCAGATGCGCCTGACCGCCGACGAAGTGAAGGACGGCATGGAGCACTTCGAGCCCTACGGCTTCACGTCCAACCCGCTGCCCGGCGCCGAGGGTCTGGCGGCGTTCCTGGGCGGCGACCGCTCCCACGGGGTGGTTGTCTGCGTCGCCGACCGGCGCTTTCGCCTGCAGGCGCTCAAGAGCGGCGAGGTGGCCGTGTACACCGACGAGGGCGACTGCCTGCACTTCAAGCGCGGCCGCGTGATCGAGATCCAGACGCTGACGCTCAAGGTCAAGGCCGACACAGCCGTGGAGTTCGACACTCCGGTGATTCGCACCACGGGCCAGATCGTGTCGCAGGGCGACCAGATTGCCGCCGGTGTCAGTCAGATCGATCACCCGCATGAGGGCGTGGCGAAGGGCAATCAGCAGAGCGGTAAGCCGGTGGTGACCGCATGACGCTGCTTGATGCCGAGTCCGAACGCGCCTGGCAGCGCGCCGTGGTGATCAGCCTGTTGACCTGGCGGCGCGCCGACGACGGCGACCTGCTGGACGACGACCAGCGTTACGGCTGGTGGGGCGACACGTTCCCGACCCTGGCCAATGACCGCATTGGCTCCCGCCTGTGGCAGCTGCGCCGGCGCACGCTGACCGACGACACGGTGCGCACCGCCGAGGCGTTCGCCCGCGAGGCCCTGCAGTGGGCGGTGGATGACGACCGGGTGAGCGCCGTTACCGTAACGGCGTCGCGCAAGGTCGACCGCCTCGACATGCAGGTGCGGGTGGGCCTGCGCGATGGCCCGGTGATCGATGTTCAACTAGACAACCTGTGGCAGGTGATCAATGCCGTTTGAAATCCCAACACTGCCCGCCCTGGTGGCCAGGGCGCAGGCTGATCTGGCCGGCGGTAGCGCCCTGGTCCGCTCCGATGCCGAGGTGCTGGCCCGGGTGCTGGGCGCGGCATCATCCGGCCGCTACGGCCATCAGCGTTACATCGCTGACCAGATCCTGCCGGACACGGCCGACGACGAAACCCTGCTGCGCATGGCCCAGGCGCGGCTTAAGCGGGGGCGCTTGGAGGCCGTGAAGGCGAGCGGGGCGGCCACCTTCACCGGCGCCGCTTCGGCGCTGCTCGATGCCGGCACGCTGCTGCAGCGCGATGATCAGGTGCTGTTCAGGGTGCGGGCCTCGGTCAAGCTGAGCAGCACCGAAGGCGTGGCCCAGGTCGAGGCCCTGGAGCCGGGCGAGCTGGGCAACACGCCGGCCGGCACCCCGCTGCGCGTGGTGTCGCCGGTGCTGGGGGTCAATGACACGTTCACCGTGGCGGCACCGGGCCTGACCGGCGGCACCGAGCAGGAGAGTATCGAGGCGCTGCGCGCTCGGGTGATCCGTTCGTACCGGGTTATTGCCCACGGCGGCAGCAAGAGCGATTACGAGACCTGGGCGCTGGAGGTTGCCGGGGTGACCCGGGCCTGGGTGGTGCGCCACTGGGTGGGGCCTGGAACGGTGGGGGTGTTCTTCGTGCGCGATGGCGATATCGACATCATTCCCAGCGCCGAGGCCCTGGCGGCCGTGGCGGCGTACATCGAGCAGGAGCGGCCCGTCACGGCCGAGGTGTACGTGCTGCCGCCGGCAGAGAAGCCGGTGCAATACCAGCTGTCAGTCACACCGGACAGCAGCGCGGTACGCCGCGCCGTGGAAGCCGCCCTGGTGGACCTGCACAACCGTGAATCGGAGCTGGGCGCCACGCTGCTGGCTACCCACATTGCCGAGGCTATCAGCGGCGCCACGGGCGAGCGCGATCATAAGGTCATCAGCCCCGCCGGTGACGTGCAGGCGGCCCCTAATGAGCTGCTGACCTATGGGGGTGTGCTGTGGTCGTGAGGACGGTGCAGGACTACCACGCGCAGTTGTGTGCGTTACTGCCGCCGGGGCCGGCCTGGGATCGCGAGTTCAACCCAGGCGTTGACCAGGTGCTGCAGGCGGCAGCCCAGGAGCTGGCCACCGAGGACCGCCGCGCCGCCGACCTACTGGCCGAGAGCGACCCCGCCACGGTGCGCGAGCTGGTCCCGGACTGGGAGCGGGTCATGTACCTGCCCGATCCCTGCATGGGCGATTCACCGGCGTTTGCCGATCGGCAATTGGCCGTGCGCCGCCGGCTGCTGGAAGTCGGCGGGCAGACGCCGGCCTACTTCGTGGAGCTGGCTTTCTCCCTGGGCTACCGCAATGCCCGCGTGATCGAGCACCGAGCGCCGCGCTTCGGCCGGTCGCGATTCGGCTCGGCCCGTTTCGGCACCTGGAGTGCTCAATTCATGTGGACCCTGGAGACAGGGGCGCGTCTGGCCCAGGGCAGCCGCTTCGGCTTCAGCCATTGGGGGCAGACCTTCGGCGGCGCTGCCAATGGCGCCTTGGAATGCTTGGTCAGCCGCGCCGCCCCGGCGCACACCCTTGAAACAATCAACTACGGATAACGCGATATGGACTACCCGAAACGTACACCCGGTATCGGTCTGGTGGGCGGCAAGTTCGCTGACGAGAACGCCAGTACCGGCCAGCCTGGTTCGCTGATTCCCGCGACCTGGGGTAACGCGGTCACTGACGAACTGTTGGCCGTGATTAAGGCCGCTGGCCTTACACCAAACGAAGACGACAGCGCCCAGCTGCTGCAGGCCATCCAGGGGCTCGCAGCCAGCGATGTAAAGCGCGCCGTGCGTGTGGCCACTACCGGGCCGATTGCCCTGTCGGGCCTGCAGACGATTGACGGCGTGGCCCTGGTGGTCGGTGATCGGGTGCTGGTGAAAGACCAGGCCAACGCCGCGCAGAACTGGATCTATACCGCGTCCGCCGCCGCCTGGTCGCGTGCGCTCGACGCCAATGACGACGCCGAATGCACTCCGGGGCATCTGATCATCGTCCAGGCCGGCGCTGCCTACGCCGGAACGATGTGGCAGCTGAGCAACAGCCAGCCGCCGCAGGTGGGGACCACGCCGCTGACCTTCGGCATGTTGTTTGGCAAAACCGGCGTTGCGGCCGGCAGCTACCGGCAGGTGACTGTTGATGCGCTGGGGCGCGTGACTGCCGGTAGCAATCCGACAACGCTGGGCGGCTATGGCATCAGTGATGCCTACACCAGAACTTTCATTGATAGCGCGCTTTCGGCAAAAGCCAACTCTCAGGATGTTTATGCGAAGCCTTACATTGACAGCTCACTGTCCGGCAAGGCCAACAAAGCCACCACACTTGCCGGTTACGGCATTACTGATGCCATTCCAAACGTGAATCCGCTGCCCTACGGTAGTTACGATCTTCACGGAGCCAACTATGCGTTTGTCAGTTCGCCGCTTGAATCAAGCGTTTGTCAGAATGCTTATTGGGACGGGGTCGACTGGAAAAAGCACAACGCTTCTAAAGATTCGGTGGCGCTTAGTGTTCAGGATGGTAAGGCATATGTTCGGACCTGGGCTGTTGGAGCACCCGCTTTCACAGCATCGCGTATCATCGACTCCAGCATGGAGGCTACGGTTCCTGAACTTGATGCAGGCGTAACGCCCGCGAAGTGGGTGAGCGTCGCTGGCCTTGCTTACTATGTTGCTGCAAAGCTAAAGGCTGCAAGCGAAACGGTTGCTGGTTTTTGTCGCTTCGCCACGTTGAATGAGGTGGTGACCGGGGCTTCAGGCTATCTTGCTGTGGCCCCTGCGTACCTCGTCGCCGGATTCTCTTACACGTTTGGCTCGAATGGTTTTGTCAAGTTGCCGACCTGGCTTGGCGGTTTTATGTTTCAGTGGGCTTACAGTGATGAGTCCAATTCTGCCACCGACTATCGATACTTTCCCGTGCCTTTCCCGAACTTCGCGTTCGGAGGGTGGTTGCAACTTGAGGTTGGAACCATTAATGGCTTTGCCGGAAGCTACGGAACTATTGTTCAGGTAGTCGACAACACCCGTTACGTCTGGACGGCTGGCGGAACGTTCGGCGGTGGTGGCAAGGGCTGGATTTTAGCAGTTGGAAGGTAGGGTGATGCAATGAAGCAAACTATGAAGTTCAGTATTTCTACAGGCTGTTTCTACAGTTCTCGTATTCACAAAGATATACCTGCAGATGCTATTGAAGTGTCGGATGGTGAATATCAGGCGCTCGTGGCTGGCCGTAACTCTGGACAAGAAATCAAGCTGGAAAACGGCCAGTTGATGTTGGGGTATACAGAGGAATTCTTAGAGGCACGTGAGCGCGGCTGGCGAGCTAATACCATTTTGGGTCTCCAGTGGATCAGGGACAGGCATCGTGACCAGGTAGACCTGGGGGTTACTCCGACCCTCACAAATGGACAGTTCAGTGAGCTACTGGCATACCTGCAGGCGCTGCGTGACTGGCCCCAATCGGAACACTTCCCCGAGATCGAGCACCGGCCCGTCGCGCCACCCTGGGTCGCCGAACAAACCCAATGAAGCCCCGCACTGACGGGGCTTTTTCTTATCCGGAGAAAAAACCATGAACCAGTCCACCGCCCGCGGCGTGCGCAACAACAACCCCGGCAACATCGACTACAACCCCCGCAACGCCTGGCAGGGGCAATTGGGCGTTGAGGTGGGCGTGGCCAAGCCGCGCTTCGCCCGCTTCGACTCGCCCGAGAATGGAATCCGTGCCCTGGGCAAACTGCTAATCAACTACCGCAGCAAAGACGGCATGCACTGTGTTGGCGGGAGTGGCATCGACACGGTGCTGGAAACCATCAACCGGTGGGCGCCGAGCAACGAGAACGACACCCAGACCTACGCCGCCGCTGTGGCCAAGCGGCTGGGTGTGCGCACCACCGACCCGATCAACATCAAGGACCGTTCCACGCTCAGGGTGTTCGTGGAGAGCATCATCATCCACGAGAACGGCGGCAACCCGTACAAGGGCGCGATCATCGATGAGGGTGTACGGAGGGCACTGGAGTGAACGGCTGGGCCATTCGCGTAATTGCGCTGCTGGCAGTGATCGGTTCGTACTGGCTCGTCTACCAGCACGGGAGATCAGTAGAGCGCGCCGAGGCCGCCACAGCATCTGCACAGCGGGACAGCAGCGATCGCCTGGCCGAGGTGCTGGGTGAGCGCGGCGCCCGGGAAGAGGAACAGCGCCGCACCGCGGCACATGAAAAAGTGAAGGCCCATGCTCATGAACAACAAGCTGTTGCCGATAACGATGCTGTTTGGGCTGATGCTGCTGGCCAGCGGTTGCGCGACGAAGCCGGCAAATTCGCCACCGCCGTCGGTTGCCCCGGCCAGGATCCCGCCATTGCCGCTCGAAGCGAGGCAGCCCGCCGCGCCGCCATGGTGCTCTCCGACCTGTTCGCACGGGCTGATGCTCGAGCGGGAGAGCTGGCGGCAGCGTTTGACCGTGCCAGAGTAGCCGGCCTGGCCTGTGAGGCGGCTTACGACCGCCTGCTTGATAGCGACCGAAGCACGCAATAAGAATGAACGCCACACAACCCGGTGTGTCACTACAAAAACAAGATACTACTGGTGCCATGCCAGTTCAGGAGAGGGTATGCAAAGGGATGAGCTGAAGAGGGAAGCGCAGGCTTGGGCCATGGTTGCGTTTTGGGTTAGCTGTATTGCGCTGGCTACTGTGGCCTGGCATCGCATGCTGATCTGATGCGGCATGGTCTCCGGGAGTGTTGCTCCTATAATGGCCTGGTCAAGTCATGAGGTATGCCCGTGAAGCGAACCATCGAAGGAATGATTGAGGCGGGTGAGCCACTTATCCGTGAGGCCATTGAGGCTTTGCGCACTTACCATAACGCTCAGGACACCGGATACCCGGCAGAAGAGGTCGAGCGCCTACGTCAGATTGCAGAGTCGAGCTATCAAGCGGTGACTGATTATCAGCTTTACGCCTTGGGTCACCAGCCACTTTCCCGCCATTGAGCTTCGTTCCGCTCAACAGGGCATCGGGCTGTTATGGCCCGCGGGTCATTCACACGCAGCGATGGGTTGGACTGCTTGTTTTAGCCTGCCGATGGCTTTAGGCAGCCTTAGCAGTATTGCTGCGAATCGTTCCGATTTCTGTGCTTGAAATAATTTATTACAGCTAGACCTTGGTATTATTTCTTTTTGCAGGAAAATCCGGATGAGCGGTAGTAAGCCCCAATTTCTTGCTCGGCGGACATTATGTAATCTCGCCGACATTTAGCGCTAGGCTTCGCGGGGGCTTTGGGGTGGTAGAGCAAGAGCAAAATCTGGTCATTGCTGACTGGACGGGTAGGTACCTTGGTGCGGGTGTGCTAAGAGAGTCAGAGTATGATCAAGCCCTAGCAGTAGCCCAGCGTCTTCAGCATTCCGGCTTGGTAAGCTCAACTGAGTGGATTGCAATGGTTCGCCAGGCTAATGCAGCGCTGCTGATGTGCGCTGAAGGCGACTGGATTTAGCCAGTTTCGTCTTATCCAGAAAAGAAAAAGCCCGCAGGGGAGCGCGGGCGAACGTAGGAGATCGGATGAGCGTTTACTGTGCAGGATTTGACGTGAAAAAAGCGTGAAGGCAAAAAGGCCCGAATCTCCTCTGGTTTCCTAGAGCTTCTAAAATCGGTTCCAAAACTGAAATTACGACCCTTGGGCTATGCGGCCTGTAGCCGAACCACCTCGGGTTAGTTTTGGAATCGATTTCTGCGTTGACGCCTTGATAAATGGATGCTTATGGTACGGTCTTGAAAACCGTCGATGGGCAACTATCCTAGGGTTCTTATCTCAGGTAGTCCCCAGATGCACACTTCAGGATACCCTCAGAATTGCATCGGGGAATTGGCAGAGTGGTTGAATGCACCGGTCTTGAAAACCGGCGAACGTGAGAGCGTTCCCAGGGTTCGAATCCCTGGTTCCCCGCCAAACACAAGCGAATCAAGGGCTAGAGAGATCTGAGCCCTTTTTTTGTGGCTATTTTTTACCCTTCCTCCCTTGGCGCAAGCGTCCCTTGTCCAAGCATGCACGTGAGTCAACTGCTCTCGGATGCACACTAATGCATACCTCTGACCCCGAGAGTCCTATCAGAATCCCAGCTGCACACTTGGCATCCGCCCGAACTGATAGAAAAGACGCATAGCAGTGCTTAGGGTGACCCTGCTAAGCCTGAAATTCCAACCCTCAGTGCGACCCTGGATCCCTCGGAACCCATGAAATCCTTGGACAGCGTCATCCAACAAGCTGCCCAATCCAGCATGTTCTGCCTTCGGATTTCTTCTAAACAGGTCAGTCACGACAAGAAGTCGGGTCGAAATCTACTTAATACTCGGGCTCGACATTCGTCCTAGGCTGCGCATCTAGGCCTGCAACCTTGAGCTCTCGATCGATGATTTTGGCCAGCCGTGAACCCGGCTGCAGATGAATGATGTCATGGCAAGCCTGCAGGAAATTTTGGGAGGCGCCTGCGTAATGCTCAAGGGGGGCCCCATATCCGTTCACGATCTCCATTCCCTTGTAAAGAAGCTGCTGCAGGTCAGGGCCATTGGCTGCTTTGAGTACTGCTTCAAACTCTTGGGAGGAGACCGACCTCAAGCACTCCTCCTCGCGTGTACCCAACGCTTTCCCCTTCATTATCTTTTCGAAGACTTCCAGAGAGGTGCTGGGCTTTTCGTACCTGGTGCGCGCGGAATCAATCTCGTTTCGGATCAGAGAATGTAGATCCTCCAGGGGGCGACCATTTAACTGAAGCCAATCTTCGCTGATTCCCTCAGGATGCTGTGCTCGAAACTCAGCTCTCCAGGCCTCAACGAAAGCCAAACCTAGCCTTTTGTCATCCGTTAACTGATCGATCATAGGTACCAGCCTCGATAGCATTCCCATGTGAAGCGCCCCTGCGCTTGGGAGGAGGGCCCTTAGTTCCTCTACCAGATTCTCTTCTGATAGCTGCGGATGCCATTCCAAATGATCAATGAACGTGATCGCCTTTTTGCGAGCTTCAATGTGTTCACCCCGCTGCAGGTACTCTCGCACGAAGTTCTGGATTTTCGGGGCATCCAGCACTCCTGAGTCAAAGAAGGCCATGATCAGCATCTCCAGCTCGTCGGTGCTGGCGATGCCAGCTCGGTTCATCACCTGGTGCCAGCGATCATGGTCTTTCTGCTCCTTGGTGAGCGGTTCCGTTTGCTTTTTTCTAATGGCAATGAGCGTTGCCGACTTCGATCCATCATAGTTTCGGATGAAATCGGAGCTGGGTGCATCCTCGACCGCTTCATAATGAATAGCGCCTAACAGGCTGATCGAGGGTAGAGCGCGCTTGAGAATCAACGTTGAGAGTGTAGGGTCGCTGCCTAGCAATTGGTTAGCAGCGCGGATGACCTTGCGAATGATTCGGATGTTCGTGATCTGAAAGGGCTCAAGTGACAGCTTCATTTGCTGAGGCCACGGGCAGGGTGTCAGCTTTTGTGCGATGTCGAAGGCCTCGGACGGAGAGGTCTCCAGCTTAATCTCCTGATCGACAACCTTCTCCCGGATTTGCCCCCAAATTTCCTGATCCTTCAGCTTGTCACTGTTGAGGATCAAAAGAATGCGGCAGCCGTGGTTCTGTACGCACTCATCAATAAATCCCAGGATTTCATCGATGGACAGCTTTGTGTGTTTGCGCTCAACGTCGTCGATGATGATGAATCGGTCTTTCAGCATAAAGGGCACCGCCAAGAGGGATAACTCGTCGAGTGCCGAGAAGCCGGAATGAACGCCCTTCAACACTTTTTTGAACCCTGTGATCCCGGCCTTGATCGAGTCAAAGTGTCGTTTGCCTAGCTTGGGCGCTAGCCCTTCAGCGATTTTGAGCTTTAGCTCAGTGATCGTGCTGACGCCGAAGAGGGAAACCAATACAGCGTCTTTGGCTTTGGCGTCCACCGTTTGTCCGCGAACCTGCTTCCAGAGCTCTGTTTTACCGGTTCCCCACTTTCCCGAAAGGGCAATAACGCGGTTTTCTTGGTCGTCGATAAGGTGAAGGAGGGCAGCCTTGCAGCGCGCGAGGGTCATGAAAATCCTTGTCTGGACTGATGCCCGATCATGGGCGAAAGCGCATGTATAAGGCAGCGCAGTCGATGGTGCAATGAGCGGAAATTCGAAGGCGATGAGGTTGGCACAAATGAGAACGTGCAAACCCAAGGGCCTGTACTTTGCTCATGATTTATATTTTCCTCTGGCTCCCCAGGCTCACAGCTCCGCCGCAAACCAACCTCCCTGTCCACCCACTCATCCGTTCACCCAGCAAGCCCTACCAAACCACCTATGCTTGTTGAGGCCAATCGCCAGCATCAGACCCTCCCTGGCCGCCAGAAGCCAGGTGTGGCGCACGCGATTGGGCCAACCCTTTTCACAAGCCAAGCAGCGGCATACGCATCGCTGCTTCTCATGGACGCGAGACAGATGATCGAGTCTATAAGCCTCAAAAAAATAGCAACTTACAGCCCTGATACCTTTGAAAAACTCGATGACCTTAGGGCGGTTAACGTCATCTACGGAGCCAACGGTGCGGGTAAAACCTGAATCGCCCCTGGTTTCGTAGACACCTCCAAGCCTCATAATGAGGCCCAAATAGGAGGTGCCATGAGTCGTCAGCGTTACCCCGAAGAATTCAAGATC
>NZ_JBLIYX010000021.1:0-86023 GCF_057480955.1 Pseudomonas sp. P65(2024) | reverse complement strand
GCTCAGGCCGCTGGCCGGGTCCGGGCGCAGCCCTTCCAAGCGCCCTTCCACCACCAGTACCTGCAGATGACCCGAGGACAGGTCCTGCTGCGGCAGGTAGGCACGGCTGGTGACCAGGCCGCGGCCCAGGTAATGGTCGGTGATGGCCTTGAGCAAGGCGTTGAGCTGGGTGACGCCCAGGCACTGGTCGATAAAGGGCTTGAGCAGGCTGTCGCGGTCGGCGGCGGACAGGCTGTCGGCGCCCTTGAGTTCGATGGTGTGGATGGTGAAGCAGCGGCTGTCGGTCGCCGGTTGCGCTTCACCGGGTTCGGCGGCCTTGCCGGGCAGGTTGCGCAGCTCTTCGAGGCGGCGCTGCTGCTCTTCGAGCAGACGGTCCTGGCGGTCGCGGATCAGGTCCTGGTCGCCGGGTGAAACGGCCCAGGCCGCAGGGCAGCACAGCAGGCTGACAAGCGCACAGAGGGCCGTTTTGCGCCCTGAAACTAGACGTCCCGCCATGACCAATCCCTGGTGAACAGTGCAAAGTGGCGGGCATACTATTTTGCCATCATATTGGCGTCAATTTGCCATCATCCGGTTTTTTGTAACACCGCTCTCCGTGTTGAATGAAACCATTGAGATAGAGCTATTGCGCTACAGAGAAAAATTTTTGCCCTGTCGCCGTGAACGATGTGGAGCTGCCGTGCAGCTCCACGACTTGGGCCTTACGGCATCACCGGCGGCACATACTGCAAGGTCGTGCCCAGCGCCCACAGCAACACCAGCACCAGCGGCACATGCACCAGCAACTGCACGAACGAGAAGCCGATCAGGTCGCGCGCCTTTAGCCCCAGCACCCCCAGCAGCGGCAGCATGTAGAACGGGTTGATCAGGTTCGGCAGCGCCTCGGCGGCGTTGTAGATCTGCACCGCCCAGCCCAGGTGGTACTGCAGGTCGTTGGCCACCAGCATCACGTAGGGCGCCTCGATGATCCATTTGCCGCCGCCGGACGGAATGAAGAAACCGAGCACCGCCGAGTACACGCCCATCAGCAGCGCATAGGTGTCATGGGTGGCGATCTGGGTGAAGAACACCGAGATATGGTGCGCCAGGGTCTGGGCGTCCGCGCCCTTGACCTGGGTGAGGATGGCGGCGATCGAGCCATACAGCGGGAACTGGATCAACACCCCGGTGGTGGTCGGCACGGCACGCGTCACCGCGTCGAGGAAGCTGCGCGGACGCCAGTGCAACAAGGCGCCGAGCATGATGAACAGCAGGTTGTAGGTGTTCAACCCGGAAATCGCGGTGATCGCAGGCTTGGTGGCGAACTCCTGGTACAGCCAGCCGGCGGCCAGGGCAACCAGCAGCAGGATCAGGATCGGGCTGTATTCCAGCCACTCGCCCGGGCGGGTGCGCTGTGGCGAAGGCGGCGCGCTGAAGCTCGGGTCGACGCCGCAGTCCTGGGCGCTGCGGGCGCTGTTCGGCCCGGGCGCGGTGGCATAGGCCACGACCAGCGAGACGACCACCAGCGCGGCAAGCATCACCCCGGACTGCCAGAGGAAGATGGTCTCGGTGAACGGGATCACCCCGGTGATCGACAGGATCGATGGCGGCAGGCTGGCCGGGTTGGCCTGCAGCTGCGCGGCCGACGACGACAGGCCCAGCGCCCACACCGCGCCCAGGCCCAGGTAGGCGGCGGCACCGGCGGCGCGGTAGTCCATCTTCAGGTCGCTGCGACGGGCCAGGGCGCGTACCAGCAGGCCGCCGAACACCAGCGACAG
This sequence comes from Pseudomonas sp. P65(2024), assembly GCF_057480955.1. Classification (NCBI taxonomy): domain Bacteria; kingdom Pseudomonadati; phylum Pseudomonadota; class Gammaproteobacteria; order Pseudomonadales; family Pseudomonadaceae; genus Pseudomonas; species Pseudomonas sp. P65(2024). The sequence continues at coordinate 84,266 of NZ_JBLIYX010000021.1, read as the reverse complement.
GCCCCAGTTGAGCAAGGAGGCGAGCATCGAGATCAGCGCCACCCAACATACCGCCGAGCGGCCGTTCTTCGGCAGGCGCGCCAGGCGGTCGATCAACCGGGCAGCGGGTGGCGAGCTGGCCACCACATAACCGCCGATGACCACGAAGGCCATCTGCATGGTGAACGGAATCAGGCTCCAGAAGCCGTCACCGAAGGCCTTGGCGGTGTCGGTGGGCTTGCCGCCCATGGCCAGGGCGCCGAGGGACACCAGCATCACCGCCAGGGCGGCGAACACCCAGGAGTCGGGGAACCAGCGTTCGGCCCAGTTGGAGCAGCGCAGGGCAAAGCGGGCGGAGCGGCTGTCTTGGATATCAGCGGCCACGATGTTTTCCTTTTTCTGATTTTTATAGGAATGAAACGGCGTCGCCCCATCGCGGGGCAAGCCCGCTCCCACGAGGGATGCGTGGTCCTTCGTGGGAGCGGGCTTGCCCCGCGATGGGGCGCTTGCAACGGTGCTGCTTAGAAAGTCATTTCCTGCACATCGTCCGGCACGATCAGCTTGCCGGCGGTCTTCTCGATGATTTCCTCGATGCTCACGCCCGGGGCGGTCTCGCGCAGGATGAAGGCGCCGTTTTCGATCTCAAGGTAGGCCAGGTCGGTCAGCACCTTGCGGATGCAGCCGGCGCCGGTCAGCGGCAGGCTGCACTTGGGCAGCAGCTTGGACTCGCCGTCCTTGGAGGCGTGGGTCATGGTGACGATGATGTTGTCGGCACCGGCCACCAGATCCATGGCGCCGCCCATGCCCTTGACCAGCTTGCCGGGGATCATCCACGAGGCGATGTTGCCCTCCACGTCCACCTCGAAGGCGCCGAGCACGGTGAGGTCGACATGGCCGCCACGGATCATGGCGAAGGATTGCGCCGAATCGAAGATCGACGCACCACGGCGGGCGGTGACCGTCTGCTTGCCGGCGTTGATCATGTCGGCGTCGATCGTGGCTTCGGTGGGGAACTCGCCCATGCCCAGCAGGCCGTTCTCCGACTGCAGCATCACTTCCATGCCGTCGGGCACGTAGTTGGCCACCAGGGTGGGGATGCCGATGCCGAGGTTGACGTAGTAGCCGTCCTTCAGTTCACGGGCGACGCGTTGCGCCATTTGTTCGCGGGTCAATGCCATGGTCAGGATCTCTTTGTTGTTCTTGAGGACGGCGCTCAGGCCTTGACGGTGCGCTTTTCGATGCGCTTCTCGAAGGTGCCGACGATGACCCGGTCGACATAGATGCCCGGGGTGTGGATCTCGCTGGGCAGCAGCACGCCGGGCTCGACGATCTCTTCGACCTCGACCACGGTGATCTTGCCGGCGGTGGCGGCCAGCGGGTTGAAGTTCTGCGCGGTGTTGCGGTACACCACGTTGCCGTAGTGGTCAGCCTTCCAGCCTTTGACAATGGCGAAGTCGCCGGTGATGGATTCTTCGAGGATGTATTTGCGGCCGTTGAACTCGCGTACTTCCTTGCCTTCGGCAACCGGGGTGCCGTAACCGGTGGCGGTGAAGAAGGCCGGGATGCCGGCGCCGCCGGCACGCATCTTCTCGGCCAGGGTGCCTTGCGGGGTGAGTTCCACTTCCAGTTCGCCGCTGAGCAGCTGGCGTTCGAACTCGGCGTTCTCGCCGACGTAGGAGGCGATCATCTTGCGGATCTGCCGGTCCTCGAGCAGCACGCCCAGGCCGAAGCCGTCGACGCCGCAGTTGTTGGACACCACGGTCAGGCCCTTGACGCCGCGGCGCTTGATCTCGGCGATGAGGTTCTCGGGGATGCCGCACAGGCCAAAGCCGCCGGCCAGCACGGTCATGTCGTCGGTCAGGCCCGCCAGGGCCTCTTCATAAGTTGCTACACGCTTGTCCAGTCCGGCCATGCTCATTCGCCTTTTGTAGTTGTTGGAACCGTACGGTCATCTTCACTGTAGTCGACTGATTTGTTAATTTTGTTTTCGTCATCGATTGATAATTTTTACAAAACAAAAGGCCACTCCTCATGAACGTCAAGCAGCTGCGCGCCTTCGTCACCGTGGCCAAGTACCAGAGCTTCGCCCAGGCCGGCGAGCATCTGCACGTCTCGCAACCGGCCCTGAGCCTGACCATCAAGGCCTTGGAGGACAACCTGGGCGGCGCCCTGCTCACCCGCACCACCCGCAGCGTCAGCCTGACTCCCGAGGGCGAGGTGCTGCTGCCCCTGGCCCGGCGCCTGCTGGCCGACTGGGACGACACCGAGGAGATGCTGCGACAGCGTTTTACCCTGCAGCTGGGGCGGGTCTCGGTGGCGGCCATGCCGGCCTTCGCCGGCAACCTGCTGCCGCAGTCGCTGAAGGTGTTCCGCCAGCGCTACCCCAAGGTCAACGTCACCGTGCACGACGTGATCAACGAGCAGGTGCTGGAACTGGTACGCCACCGTCGCGTCGAACTGGGCATCGGCTTCGAGCCTGAAAGCAGCGAGGCGCTGCGCTTTCACCCGCTGTACATGGACCGCTTCGTCGCCGTGGTACCGGCCGACTCGCCCCTTGCCCACCAGCCTCAGGTGCGTTGGCAGGAGCTGCTGGCCGAGGATTTCATCGCCCTGCAACGGCCTTCGGCGGTGCGCCTGCTGCTTGAGCAGCACCTGGCCGCCAACCATGGCAAGCTGGCGGTGGCCTTCGAAAGCCACCAACTGTCGACCATCGGTCGCATGGTCGCCAGCGGCCTGGGCGTCAGCGCGGTACCGGCGCTGTGCATCGGGCAGATGCAGGAGCTCGGCGCCCGTTGCGTGCCGTTGGTCCAACCGACCGTGGAGCGGCGCATCGGCGTGATCGCCCTGGGCGATCACAAACTGTCCAAGGCCGCCGAGGCGCTGCTCGATGTGCTGCTGACCCATACCCATCCACAGGAGGTGACATGCGTTACGTGAATCTGGCGGGTTCCCGCGTTCCGGCCATCGGCCAGGGTACCTGGTACATGGGCGAAGACCCGGCCCGCAGGGCCGCCGAGGTGGCGGCGCTGCAACAGGGTATCGAGCTGGGCCTGGGCCTGATCGACACTGCTGAAATGTACGCCGAGGGCGGCGCCGAGCAGGTGGTCGGCCAGGCCATCGCCGGGCGTCGCGACCAGGTGTTCCTGGTCAGCAAGGTCTACCCGCACAATGCCAGCCGACGCGCTGTGCCGGCCGCCTGCGAGCGCAGCCTCCGGCGCCTGGGCACCGACTGCATCGACCTGTACCTGCTGCACTGGCGCGGCCAGTATCCGCTGGAGGAGACCGTCGAAGCGTTCGAGCGCCTGGTCGAGCAAGGCAAGATCCGTCGCTGGGGCGTGTCCAACTTCGACCTTGACGACCTGCGCGAGCTCGACAACTCCGCCTGCGCCACCAACCAGGTGCTGTACAACCCAGCCGAGCGCGGCATCGAGTTCGACCTGCTGCCGTGGAGCCGCCAGCAGGGCTTGCCGACCATGGCCTACTGCCCGCTGGCCCAGGCCGGGCGCCTGCTGCGCCATCCGGTGATGACGCAGGTCGCTGAGCGCCACGGTGCTACGCCGGCCCAGGTGAGCCTGGCCTGGGTGACGCGGGGTGAAGGGGTAATCGCGATTCCCAAGGCGGTCAATCCAGAGCATGTGCGCCTGAATGCGGCGGCGGCCGACCTGGTGCTTGCCGAAGAAGACCTGCAAGACATCGAGCAGGCATTCCCCGCTCCGACACGCAAGCAGCGCCTGGCGATGGTCTGAGTTGCCTGCACGAGGGGCCGCGCCGCGGCCCTATCGTAGGCAAGCCGGCTCCCACACCGACCGTGCCACCTTCAAGCCAAGTGCCAATGACTAGTGGAAGTCCCGGCTGCGCACATCCAGCCCCTGCAACAGGGGGCTGATGTCCTCGAGACGCCGGGCGATCAGGTGCCGTACCCCGCTCTCCTGCTCCAGGCGCCCGCTCACCTTGAGCAACTTCGAACCCACCAGTGCCCGCCGCTGGCGCTCGGCCAGGTCGCGCCAGACCACCACATTGACCATCCCGTGCTCATCCTCGAGGGTGACGAAGGTCACACCGCTGGCGGTCTGCGGGCGCTGGCGCCCGACCACGATGCCGGCCACGGCGACAGTGTCGCCATGCTCGACCCCCGCCAGCTCCGTCGAGCTGCGACAGCCCAGTGCCCGCAAGCGTGAACGCAGCAGGGTCAAAGGATGCGGCCCGAGGGTGGTGCCCAGGGTGCCGTAGTCAGCGGCCAGGTCCTCGGCGACACTCGGCACCGGCAACGCCACCGCCTGCTCGGACACCGGCTCGAGCCCGGCGAACAACGGCAACTGCGATTGCACCGCCGCCACCTGCCAACGTGCCTGGTGACGGTCACCGACCAGCCCGCGCAACGCCCCGGCATCCGCCAGGCGCGCACGGGCACGAGCATCGAGCCCGGCGCGCAGGCACAGGTCCTCGACGTCGCGCCACGGGCGCTGTGCCCGCGCCTGTGCCAGGCGGCAGGCATCGCCTTCACCAAAGCCACGGATCTGGCGCAACCCCAGGCGGATGGCCAACGCCCCCTCGCCCACGGCCTCCAGGGTGCAGTCCCAGTCGCTGTGGAACACATCCACCGGGCGCACCTCGATCCCTTGGCGGCGGGCCTCCTGCAACAACTGGTCGGGACTGTAGAAGCCCATCGGCCAGCTGTTGACCAGTGCGCAGGTGAAGATCGCCGGCTCATGGCACTTGAGCCAACTGCTGGCATAGCACAGCAGGGCGAAACTGGCGGCGTGGGACTCGGGGAAACCGTAGCTGCCAAAGCCCTTGATCTGCTCGAAGATGCGCTCGGCAAAGGCCAGTTCGTAGCCATTGCGCAGCATGCCCGCGATCAGCCGCTCGCGGTGCGGCTCCAGCCCGCCATGGCGCTTCCAGGCGGCCATGCTGCGGCGCAGCTGGTCGGCCTCGCCCGGGCTGTAGTCGGCGGCGACCATGGCCAGCTCCATCACCTGCTCCTGGAACAACGGCACCCCCAGAGTGCGCTCGAAGACGGCCTGGAGTTTTTCCGATGGATAGGTGACCGGCTCCTGCTTGAGCCGGCGCCGCAGGTACGGGTGGACCATGTCGCCCTGGATCGGCCCGGGACGGACGATGGCCACCTCGATCACCAGGTCGTAGAACTTCACCGGCTTGAGCCGGGGCAGCATGGCCATTTGTGCCCGCGACTCGATCTGGAACACACCCATGGTCTCGGCGCGGCCGATCATGGCGTAGGTGGCCGGGTCCTCCTTGGGCAGGGTCGCCAGCGTGTACTCGCGTCCCCGGTGCCGGGTGATCAGGTCGAAGCAGCGGCGCAGCGCGCTGAGCATGCCCAGCGCCAGCACATCGACCTTGAGCAGGCCGACCATGTCCAGGTCATCCTTGTCCCACTGGATCACCGTGCGCTCGGCCATTGCCGCGTTCTCCACCGGCACCAACCGGTCCAGCGGCTGCTCGGAGATGACGAAACCACCGGGATGCTGCGACAGGTGCCGGGGAAAGCCGATCAGTTCCCCCGCCAGCACCAGGATGCGCCGCAGCGAGGGACTGTGCGCATCAAAGCCGGCCTCGGCCAGGCGCCCGGCATCGGGAATGCGATCGCTCCAGCGTCCGCAGCACTTGGCCAGGGCATCCACCTGGTCAGCTGGCAGGCCAAGCACCCGGGCCACATCGCGCACCGCGCCGGCGGCATGGTAGCTGCTGACCACCGCAGTGAGTGCCGCCCGGTGTCGGCCGTAACGGCGGAACACGTACTGGATCACCTCTTCGCGGCGATCATGCTCGAAGTCCACGTCGATGTCCGGCGGCTCGTTGCGCTCGCGGGAGAGGAAGCGCTCGAACAAAAGGCGGTGCTCCATGGGGTCGAGCTCGGTGATGCCGAGCACGAAACACACCACCGAGTTGGCCGCCGAACCGCGCCCCTGGCAGAGGATACGCTGGCGGCGGGCGAAGGCGACGATGTCGTGGACAGTCAGGAAGTAACTCTCGTAGCCCAGCTCCTCGATCAATGCCAGCTCCCGTTCCAGCACCGTGCGCACCTTGTCGCTCGGGCCCTGGGGCCAGCGTTCGGGCAGGCCGCGCCGGCACAGTTCGCGCAACCAGCTGGCCGGGGTCTGCCCTGCGGGCACCAGTTCCCGTGGATACTGGTAGTTCAGCTGGGACAGGTCGAAGGTGCAGCGCCCGGCAATCCGCAGGGTCGGCGCGAGCAGATCGTCCGGGTACAGTTCGCGCAACTGGTCGAGCGAGCGCAGGTGACGCTCGCCGTTGGCGAACAGGAAACGTCCCGCCTCGGCGACCGCGCACTGTTCGCGGATGGCGGTCATGCAGTCCTGCAGCGCACGCCGCCCGCGCACATGCATGTGCACATCGCCGCAGGCCACCAGCGGGATCTCCAGCCGAGTCCCAAGCGCGCGCAGCTGTGCCAGACGCCGGGTGTCGTCGGCCCCGCGATGCAGGTGCACCGCCAGCCACAGGCGCTCGCCGAACAGCGGCCGCAACCAGGCCGCGTCGCCGTCGTCGGGCTCAGCCACCCACAGCGCCAGCAAGCCCTGGTGATGGGCCTCGAGGTCCTCGACGAGCAACTGGTAGCTGCCCTTCTCCGAGCGCCGCCGGGCGCGGGTGATCAGCGCGCAGAGATTCTGGTAACCGACAAGGTCTTCCACCAGCAGCACCAGCTTCGGCCCCTGGTGCACCCGCACCTCGCTGCCGACGATCAGCTTCAACTGATGCTGCTTCGCCGCCTGCCAGGCCCGGACAATCCCCGCCAGCGTGCATTCGTCGGTGATCGCCAGGGCCTGGTAGCCCTGCTCGCGAGCGCGGCGAAACAGTTCGTCGGCACTGGAAGCACCGCGCTGGAAACTGAAGTTCGACAGACAGTGCAGTTCCGCATACGCCGGACCGTTCATGCGAACCAGCCCTGCAACCACAGTGGCCCCGGGGCCGCCAGGTCGCGGAAGGCCCAGCCGCACAGGCCATCGCGGGTCTCGATGCGGTAGTAGTCACGGCGCACGTCGCCACCGTCCCACCAACCGGACTCGATGCGTTCGGCGGCCCCCAGCAGTTGCAGGCCGGCCTCGCTCAAGAGCTGGGGCGTGGGCAGCAGCCAACCGGGACGACGACCAGGGGCCATCACCCGTTGGCCTTCGGCGCCCTGATCCACGCCTTGCCAGGCGCGCTCGGGGCGATGGTCGGCTTCGGCGCGCAGCCCCCTGACCGCCTCGTCACCGAGCCGCGCCCGCAGCCGTTCACGCAACTGCTCCCAGGGCTGGACCTGCTGTGCGCGCGGGTCGAACAGCGCCTGGCGTTGAGGCACGAAGGGCGGCAGGTCGGCGGCCAGCAGGCGCAGGTTGCGCACCGGCGCCGGGATACGCAGCGGCTCCAAGCGGCCACGGGCCAGCTCGAACAGCAGCGAAGCGTCGCGCTCGGCGGCCAGCAGGCCGACCTTGAGCACGGTGTCCGCGCCTTGGGCGTGCTCCAGGTGCAACTCGAAACGCTGCACGCCGCAGTCGCGCCCGGCGAGGAAGGCCGCCAGGTCACTGATGAGGCGACGCAAGGGGAACAGCAGCGCCTGATGCGACTCGACATCGAAGTTCAGTTCCAGCCGCGCCTCGAAACGATCGGGCGGCTGGTAGAAGTCCAGCCCCAGGTTGCGCAGGCCGAGCAACTGGTCCAGGTGCAGTTGCACCTGGGCGCTGAAGCGCCTGGCCAAGGCATCGCGCGGCAGCGCCAGCACCTGCTCGAGCCGGTGCAGCCCCATGCGGGCGAAGGCCTCGACTGCGTCGACCGGCAGGCCGACACGGTTGACGGGCATCTCCAGCAAGGCGGCGCGGGTCGCCTGCGGGCAGGTCAGCGCCAGGCCGTCATGGCCGTTGGCGAGCATCCTCGCCGCCACCGGGTTGCTGGCCACGACAATGCGCTGGCGCAGCCCCAGCGCCGCCAGTTCCTGGCGCAAGCGCGCCTCGAACAGCGGCCAGGGGCCGAACAGTTGCAGGCTCGAGCCCACCTCCAGCAGCAACGCACGGGGATAGTAAAGACTGACTTGGGCGCTGAAACGGTAGGCCCAGGCCGCCAGCAACTGCTGCAACTGCTCGATACGCGCCGGCTCGACCTCGACGCAGGTGAAACCGTCGGCCAGGGCGCGGGCGGCGGTCAGCGTCTGCCCTGCGCGCAGCCCCAGCTCACTGGCCGCCGGGTTGACCGCCCGCAGCACACGGCGCTGGGGCGGACCGCCCAGCAGCACCAGCGGCGCCTCGGGGTCGTCGCGTTCGCGCAGGACGGTGTCCAGCGCCAGCTGTGGCAACAGGATGCAGGCCCAGAGCATGGCGCATTACTCCCGCCCCGGGCAGGCGATGGGCGTGACCGGCGCCAGGCCGCCCCGGCACTTGAGCACGCGCCACTGCGCCGGACGCAGGTCGAGGGCAATGCGCAGGGCGGCGGGCGAAGGGTTCAGCGCGGCCTGGTGCGGGCGACAGGCGAACGCCAGCGCATCGCCGGTCTCCGCAGCCACCTGCAGGCGCCGCAGGGCACGGTCGTCGGCACGCTCTGGCCAGCACAGCACGGCGGCGCAACTGCCCGAGCGCAGGCACTGCTCGGCGGCCCACAAGGCATCGATCGCCTCGGCGTCGACCTGTACCAGCCAGCGCAGGTCCACCCCGGCGGCCTGCCAGGCCGGCGCATAGGGGATGAACGGCGGCGCCACCAGCACCACCCGCTGCCCCTCGCCCGTCAGCCGGGCTAGCGTCGGCCAGAGCAGCTGCAGTTCGCCGCAACCGGGGCTGGCCAGCAGCAGTTCGCTCAGCGCCGCCGCCGGCCAGCCGCCTTCCGGCAGGCGCTGGTCGAGGCCGGCATGCCCGGTGGGCTGCAGGCCCTGCGGACGTGCCTGGGCCTGCCGCCCGCGCCATACCTGGCGCTGGTCGAGCAAACGGTCGAGGTCGACCACGGCGCCCATCAGTCACGCCTCAGCAGGCCGCAGAACACGCCTTCGATGAAGAATTCGTGCCCTGGGGTCACGTCGATGGGGGCATAGGCCGGGTTGCGGGGCAGCAGGCGATAGCCATCACGGGTGCGCTGCAGGCGCTTGATGGTGACTTCGCCGTCGAGCCGGGCGACCACGATCTGCCCGTCACGGGCCTCGCCCTGCTGGCGAATGCCGACCAGGTCACCGTCGAAGATGCCGTCGTCGACCATCGAGTCGCCACGCACCTTGAGCAGGTAGTCGGGGGTGCGCCGGAACAGGCTGGGGTCGAGCAGGAGTTGCTCGTGGATGTCGAGGTCGGGGCCGATCGGCGCACCGGCGGCGACCTGGCCAAGCACCGGCACCTCGAGGATCTCGGGCCGGCGCAGGGGCTCGGCCAGGCGGATGCCACGCGCCTGGTTGGGCGTGACGTCGATGAACCCGGCCTGGCTCAGGGCGGTGATGTGCTTGCGCGCCACGCTGCGCGAGGCGAAACCGAAGCGCTCGGCGATATCGGCCAGCGACGGTGGCTGACCTTGATCAGTGATGCGCTCGCGGATGAACGCGAGGATGGCGCGGCGTTTGGGGGATAAAGTGTCCATGGAGCACATTTGTACTCTTTTTTCATAACACTGAACAGCTCCCTTCGTCGCCGGCCCTCCCCACCCTGCCTCAGTAGCGAATGGACAGGGCGATCGCCTCGCTCGGCGTCTGGTGTTTTTCCAGCAGCCCCAGCACGTCCTTCTTCAACTGCTCCTGCCTGTCGATCAGCGCCAGGTCGCGGAACTTGTAGTCCAGGTCGGCATAGCTTTCCGATACGCCGGCATTGAGGTGGTTCTTGCCGAAGGTGTGCACGATGTGCTTTGACTTCCAGATGTCGTACTGGCTGAACACCTGGTCCCGCGGCAGGTGCCTGGCAACCGAGAACGGCACCCGGGTCAGCAGGCAGTAGTTCATCTTGTACTTGTGGAACTGGTAGTGCTCCAGGGAGTGGACGAACGACACGTACCAGATATAGGTGGCGATCACTTCGATGTTGAAGTCCCTGTCGCCGGACTGGCACGGCAGGTTGACGTAACGGCACAGCTCGGCAACCCAGTTGTTGATGTAGGGCTCGGAGCCGTCACGCAGCAGGTCGTCGTAGCTGGCCGAGACGAACTTCAGCACCGCCGCGTAGTAGTCGCGGTACTGGGCATTGAGCGCGTGCTGGCCATTGAGGTACTGGTCGAACGGGATGGCGAACCTGATCTCGAATTTCTGGGTCAGCGCCTGGTCTTCGGTCTCGCGCTTGTTGTACATGTTCAGGGCGTTTTCATAACCGACCTTGTAGAAGGTCTGCGCCGAGTAGTAGCCGATGCAGCTATAGAGGAACTTGTCGGCGATGCCGGTGGTTTCGCGCAGCGACAGCGGCGACTCCTTGAACTGGTGATTGAGCATCAGGATATAGGCGGTGTGCGGGTCCATCAGTTTATGGAAGTTGCAATCCTTGGGCACCAGGTTGAACAGGAACGCCGCGCCCATTTCGGCGAAGAACAGATGGTGGTGCAGGTGCGCGCCAAGGATGAAGAACACCATGGTGTTGGACATGAAGTACACCTTGGCCAGGTCCCAGTCCGGCTCGCCCGGGCCGACGCTGAAGCCGTCGCGCAGGGTGATGCGCATGCTGTCGGCGGCAAAATCCTCGGCGATGGCGATGCTGGCCACGTCGAACACCGAGCTGGACAGGCGGATCTCCCGAGTGAAGTCACGCATGTCGAAGGTCGACACGCCATCGACCGTCTGCAGGTAGTGGGTGATCTGCGACGACATCAGGAACACCCGCAGGTCCTCGTCCGAGATGGCCGTCGGCTGTGGGAACTGACCCAGCGGTACCTTGTAGTAGTCGCGGTTGGCCTTGATGATCGACTGGATGTAGTTGTGGTAGACCTTGTCCTTTCTCCAGCGGTAGACCAGCTCGGCGGGCAGCTTCTTGGGGATGTAGCCCATGTGGTAGTCGGTGCCCGGGATCGGCGTGCTTTCCATCGAGATGGAATCGCGGTTGTAGTGGCGATAGCCGAAGTAACGAGGCAGCAGCCATTTCAGCTGAACCCACTTCCAGGCCAGGAAGCTGGTGCCGAGATTGACCGCGTACAACGCCAGCAGCAGCGGTACGAACTTCACGTAGTACAGGCCCACGTACACATGCTTCAACGGCTCGGCGCGGGTCTTGCTCATCAGTATGATCACGGGGCTGACGGTGATGAAAAACGCCAGCAGGATGACTTCCAGCATGCTTCAAACTCCTTGTTCGATCGCTTTGTTCTTGTTGCGGCTTGCGCCGTAGCTGTACAGGCAGGCGCCTGTAAAAATCACGTTGACGATGCTCCAGGCGAGCGCCGCGTCAGGGCTGTACCAGCCCGTCAGGTCGAAGGCCGGCAGGTTCATCAGGGGTGTGTCGCCGGCCAGCGTGCGCACGAACAGGTAGAAACCGAAGGTGTAGGCACGGGCCTGGAAGTACAGGTCCGAGCGGCGCAGCAGCAAGGCGTAGGCCACCGGCGCCAGCAACAGCGGCAGGGCGTAGCCGAAGGTGGTGATCCGCGCCGAGTACAGGAAACACAGGTTCCAGGTGGTGTAGAGGTAGGGCCAGTAGGCCGGGACATGCACCACGAAATCACTGTGTCGCCCGGAAACCTCCCAATGCTTGCGCGAGTACGGCAGGCAGACGATCAGCCCCACGGCGGCGGCGATGTTGAGGATGTTGCCGGTCTGCCAGTCGATCACAGAGGCCTCGATGATGTTCAGCACGATCACCAGGTAGATCAGCTTGTAGATGAAGCCTTCGATCCTTGGCTTGTAGCGGGCATAGGCCAGGAAACACATGGGCAGCAGCACGCTGATGGTCTTGATGCGCATGAACAGGTTGGCGTTGGGCACCAGCAGCGCCGGCAGCGACAGCACGAAGAAGGTCAGGCCCACCAGGCGGTAGCGCCTGAACAGCTCGGCGACCAGCAGGAAGGCGGCGAAGAAGGCCAGCATCAACAGCAATGTGTTCGGCATGAGGGGTTTCCCTACTCGTTCATGGATCGATGTGCGGCGTGAACGCCGGGCACGGCAAAGCCTGCCGCGCACGCCCGGGCCAGAGGCCGGGGACGGTGGAGCAATGGACAGGCGTTGCAGGTATCAGGTGGCTGGCAAGAGGGCCGCAATGCGGCCTGGCTCAGGCCTTGCCGAGGACGTGGGCTTCAGCTTCCAGCCATTTCCTCACGGCTTCGGGCATCGCCGCGGTGGTGGGCTGCACCTTGAGCTTCTCGGCGATCACCGCGTTGGCGACCAGGCCCTTGCGGCCAACCCAGGCGCCTTTGGAGTAGCCAGTCACGACCACGTCGCCTGCGCTGTTGAAGAAGCTGTACTGGAAGTAAGTCCAGTTCTCGTCGAGGCAGCAGATGCTGAATTCAGCTGTGTACTTCTCGAACATTGAAAGTTGCTTCTTGTAGACGACCAAGTTGCCGCCGAGCATCGGCTTCCAGCCCAACTTGAAGGCTGGAATGAGGATTTTCGCGCGCAGACAAAGTTCCAGCATGAACAAATCGGCGATGGTCATGTAACGGCCATTGTTCATGTGCTTGTTGATGTCGATATCGTTCGGCCAGACCCGCAACGTGCGGTGCAGCGTGTCGGTCAGGGCCATGGGCGGCTTGAAGAAACCACGCAGAACAGCCAGCAACAGGCGGATGTAAAGGTTCATCCGGTTATCCCTCCCTAGGATTTTTTATTATCGTTCCCTGTTCAACCAACCGTTGATTAATCGGTTGGCTGCAAGCGGCGCATTGCAGGCCTGCTTGTTTGCCTCTCAGCGGTGGCGAAACTAACAGCTTTCACCGGGAGCAACCAGAGGCCAACACCTTAATTACTCTAAAAACGCCAACTGAATAACCGGTCACGTTCGGACTTTATATTCAATTGATGCTGAAACGTTTGTTCTTTTATTGGAAAACTATTCGTCGCGGTGCTCCGCTAGTCCATGTGCTTGCACAATGCCTGGCGTAATGCCTCGGGCACTGCAACCGGCTGCTTGCTCTCAGGGCAGACGCACACCTGGGTCATGCTGGCGCGAAAGCAGACTTCGCCACCGGCGCCGCGCGCCTCGACGGCAAAACTGAACGAAGTGGTACCCGGCTCGCCACTGCTGACCTGCACGCTGATCAGATCATCCCAAGCCATGGGGGCCAGGAACTCGATGGACAGGGCCCGCGCCGGCGGCATCACGCCCATGGCGAACAACCTGCGCAGGCCTTCGCCGTCCAGGCAGTGGGAGAGAAACTCGTGGACCGCCTCGATGACGAAATAGGAGATACGCGGTGTATAGACGATCCCGGCGGGGTCGCAGTCGCCGAACAGGATCTTGCGGGTGGTGACAAAAGGCATGGCGTTGGGTGCTCCGTGCTAGGAATGCCTGGCAGGCCATACTAACGCACACGGTAAAACGGCTGGCACCTTGACTTACCCCCGCACTGCCCGCCAAGTACATTTTCCAACCCTGATCCCTTATGATGCTGAATGGTTTCTCCAGCCTCAGGATGCCCAATGCTGACCGCCCTGCTGTTCGACCTCGATGGGACCCTCACCGATACCGACACCTTGCACCTGCAAGCCTTCCGCAAGCTGCTGTTCGACCATGACGGTCGCGAGCTGACGCAGGAGCAGTTCAACACTCAGGTCAGCGGCCGCGCCAACGGCCTGTTGTTCGCCGAACTGTTCCCAAAGGCCGATGCCGCCAGCCGCCAGGCCTTGGCCGAGCGCAAGGAAGCACTGTTCCGTGAGCTGTCACCGACACTGGCGCCGATGCCCGGCCTGCTGCGCCTGCTGGACCACGCCGAACGACAGGGAATCGGCATGTGCGTGGTGACCAACGCGCCGCGCCTGAACGCCGAACACATGCTCGGGGCCATGAGCCTGGGCGCACGTTTCGAGCATGTGCTGGTAGCGGACGAACTGGCCCGCCCCAAGCCCGATCCCCTGCCCTACCTCACCGGGCTGCAGCGCCTGGGAGCCAAGGCCGGGCAGGCGCTGGCGTTCGAGGATTCGCTGCCGGGGGTCAAGGCCGCCGTCGATGCCGGAATCTTCACCGTGGGGCTGGCGACCACCCAGCCTGCCGAACGGCTGATGGAGGCTGGGGCTAGCCTGGTGATCGAGACGTATGATGATCCGCGGTTGTGGGATCTGATCGAACGGATGCAGCGACAGTGTGATTGATCGGAAAATCCCTCATATCACGACCTTGCTCCAACGCCCCGCCAGGAATAGGTAGTCGACCCAGAACACCTGGTGCAGCAGGACGATCCCCCAGAACACCACCTGGTAGGAGACCTTCCGGGTCTTGTGCCGAAACAGCTGCTGCGCCACCAGCGCGCCCGGCCAGCCGCCCAGCAGCTCACTGGCGTGCAGCACCTTCTCGGGGGTACGCCAAGCCTGGCTGCGGGCTTGCTGTTTGTCCTGCCAGTACAACAACAGGCTGACCAGGCTCGCCGCCAGGTACATTGCCAAGGGCAGCCATGTTCGGCCGCCCAGGCCCATCTGCACACCGCCGAACACCGGCAACAGGCATAGCCCCACCAGCATCAGCACTTTCAGGCGTAAATGCCGTATGCCCGCCTCGCCCGTGGGCACGCTCTGCCTGCGCGCCATGTCAGCCGTGCGCCGTCGACCAGTCGACCCAGCCGAATTCCCAGGTCGCCAGGATCAGCAGGCCGAAGGCGATCCGGTACCAGGCAAACACCGCATAGCTGTGGTTGGCGATGAACTTGAGCAGCCCGCGCACAGCGATCATGGCGAAAATGAACGACACCACGAAACCGAGCGCGAACACCGGCAAGTCACCCGGCTGGAACAACTCACGGTACTTGTACCCCGAATACACTGCCGCACCGACCATGGTGGGCATCGCCAGGAAGAACGAGAACTCGGTGGCTGCCTTGCGCGACAGGCCGAACAACAGGCCACCGATAATGGTCGAGCCCGACCGAGAGGTGCCGGGGATCATTGCCAGGCACTGGACGAAACCGATCTTCAGCGCATGGCTCCAGCGCATCTCGTCGACATGGTCGACCTCCACGCGGTGCTGGCGACGCTCGGCCCACAGCATGATCACCCCGCCCACCACCAGCGCGGCGGCGACGGTAACGGGGTTGAACAGGTACTCGTGGATCAGGTCGGCGAACAGCACGCCCAACACCACCGCCGGGAAGAACGCGATCAGCAGGTTGGCGGTGAAGCGCCGCGCCGGCCCCTGCGTGGGCAGGCCCAGTACCACGTCGAGGATCTTGCGCCGGAACTCCCACACCACCGCCAGGATGGCCCCCAGCTGAATGATGATGTTGAACGCCATGGCGCGTTCGCCGCCAAAGCCGATCACGTCGGCAACGATGATCTGGTGCCCGGTGCTCGAAATGGGCAGGAACTCCGTCAGCCCCTCGACCACGCCCAAGATGATTGCCTGCAAGGCACTCCAAAAATCCATCCTTCCCCCAAGTGCGACGCTGCGCATGGCAGGCCGCTTGTTTTGATTGACTCAATGATGCCGCACGCGGCGCGTGCTTTTTACAGTGACTGTAGCTGCCAAGGCCAGCTGAAAAACGCGGTTGCCTAAAGGTTTCATCTGACGCGGCCGAAATCCTAGCAGAGCCTGTGTTTCAAGGCTTGCGTTAGCTGCTACACGGGATGTCAAGAAAGACTCATTAGCCGTTGGTCGAGTGGGGGCTGGCGGCAAAGCATGCTTGGATGCCCTGGATAAAAAGAACAAAGACTGGAGTAACGCATCATGAAGACCCTGAGGTCGATGTCGATCAGCCGCCGCCTGTGGCTGATCCTGCTGGTGGCCGTGGCCATGCTGCTGGTGCTGGGCCTGCTGATGCTGCGCCAGCTCCACGGCGACCTGTACCAGGCCAAGGCCGAAAAGACCCGCCACGTGGTGCAGACCGCCGCCGGCATCCTGACGTATTACCAGGGCCTGGAGGCCGCCGGCACGCTCACCCGCGAAGCCGCGCAGCAACAAGCCCTGCAAGTGGTGCGCGGCCTGCGCTACGACCAGAACGACTATTTCTGGATCAACGACCTGCAACCGAAGATGATCATGCACCCGGCCAACCCCAAGCTCGATGGCCAGGACCTCTCGGCCATCCGCGACCCGGATGGCTTTGCCGTGTTCAACGAAATGGTCGCCCTGGCCCGCAGCCAGGGCGCGGGGCCGGTCGACTATCGCTGGCCCAAACCGGGCGCCAGCGAACCGGTGGAGAAAACGTCCTATATCCAGTTGTTCAAGCCCTGGGGCTGGATCATCGGCTCGGGGGTGTACATCGACGACGTGCAGGCCGAGTTCGCCCGCCAGCTGCGTGACGCCTCGCTGTTGGGCCTGGGCATTGCCCTGCTGATGGCCCTGCTGGTGATGCTGATCGCCCGCAGCATCGCCCGTCCGCTGCAGGAAGCCGTGCAGGCCATGGGCAACATCGCCAGCGGCGAAAGCGACCTGACCCGACGCCTGGACACCCATGGGCGTGATGAAATCACTCACCTGGGCGAGCACTTCAACCGCTTCAACGGCAAGTTGCAGGGCGTAATCGGCCAGTTGCAGGGCGCCGCCCATGCCCTGGCCGAGTCGGCCGGCCATGTCGGCGACAACGCAGGCGCGGCCCAGGCCCGCAGCACCCAGCAATCGCTGCAAATGGACCAGGTGGCCACCGCCATCAACGAGGTTTCCTACGCTGTGCACGACGTGGCCAAGCACGCCGAACAGGCCTCCAGCGAGATGCGCAACGCCCAGACCCAGGTCGGCCACGGCCAGCAGGCGATCCACGGCAGCCTGCAGCAGATCGACCGACTCTCGGCGACCATCGAGCAGGCGGTGCAGGTAATCCGCGAACTGGCCAGCCACAGTACGAAGATCGGAGGTGTTCTCGAGGTGATCCGCTCGATCGCCGAACAGACCAACCTGCTGGCGCTCAACGCCGCCATCGAGGCCGCTCGCGCCGGTGAACAGGGCCGTGGTTTCGCCGTGGTCGCCGACGAGGTGCGCCTGCTGGCCCAGCGCACCGCCCAGTCGACCGCCGAGATCCAGACCATGATCGAGCATCTGCAAGGGCAGTCGGAGGCCGCGGTACGAGCCATCGACACCAGCAGCGAAGCTTCGCGCCAGACCGTTGAGCAGGCCCGCGAGGCCGGCAGCAGCCTGGATGCCATCAGCCAGGCGCTGGGCAACCTGGGCGCGCTCAACGCCTCGATCGCCAGCGCCACCCTGCAGCAGTCCCATGTGGTCGAGGAAATCAACCGCAACGTCACCGAAACAGCCGACCTATCGCAGCAGACCGCCGAGGCGGCGCGCCAGTCCAGCGACGCCGGGGTGGCCCTGGCGCGGCTGAGCGAAGAGCTGGAGCAACTGTTGCGCCAGTTCAGGGTCTAGCGGCGGCAAGCGGCGGGCTGATACGTCCGCCCGCTGCTTGAAGCGTCCCGCTCGAAGCGGTTAGCATCCCGCCTTTCCCCGCCCAAGGATCGCCGATGTCCGGCCTCGAACTCTTCGCCGCCGCGCTCGGCGTCATCGCCGTCTGGCTCACCGTCAAGCAGAACCCCTGGTGCTGGCCGATCGGCCTGGTGATGGTGGTGCTGTACAGCTGGATCTTCTACGAGGTGAAACTGTACTCGGACATGCTCCTGCAACTGGTCTACGCGGTGCTGCAGCTGTACGGCTGGTGGCAGTGGACCCGGCCGGACCGCATCGAGGACGCC
This sequence comes from Pseudomonas sp. P65(2024), assembly GCF_057480955.1. NCBI lineage: Bacteria > Pseudomonadati > Pseudomonadota > Gammaproteobacteria > Pseudomonadales > Pseudomonadaceae > Pseudomonas > Pseudomonas sp. P65(2024). Next base: position 66,574 of record NZ_JBLIYX010000021.1, on the reverse strand, counting down.
CGCCAGGTGACCCGCCTGGCACCCGCGCCAATGCTCAAAGGCCTGGCGGCCGGCCTGCTGGCCAGCCTGCTGCTGGGCGCGGGCATGGCGCACTGGACCGACGCCGCCCAGCCCTGGCTGGACGCCGCCCTCACAGGTTTCAGCCTGGTGGCGCAGCTGTGGATGGCGCAGAAGCGTCTGCAATGCTGGGCGTTGTGGGTGGTGGTGGACGTGATCTTCGTTGGCCTGTTCCTGTACAAGGGCCTGTACCTCACCGCCGCGCTCTATGCCCTGTTCACCCTGATCGCCGTGCGCGGCTGGCTGGAGTGGCGCCGCGATCCGGCGCTGGCGGCGGCATGAAGGTCCTGGTGCTGTGCGGCCCGGAGTCCAGCGGCAAGAGCTGGCTGAGCGGCGAGATCCAGGCGCATTTCGGCGGCGTGCTGGTGGGGGAATATGTCCGCCACTTCATGGACTGTGAGCAACGTGACACCTGCTACGCCGACATCCCCGCCATCGCCCGCGGTCAGCTGGCTTGGGAAGACCAGGGCCGAGAGCAAGCGCCGGAACTGCTGATTCTCGATACTCACCTGCTCAGCAACATCCTCTGGAGCCGGGCACTGTTTGGCGACTGCCCGGCCTGGATCGAGGAGGCACTGAAGACGCGCCACTACGACCTGCACCTGCTGCTACGCCCCGAAGGCGTCGAATGGGTCGGTGATGGACAACGCTGCCAACCACGACTGGAAGAACGCCAGGCGTTTTTCGACGACAGCCTGGCCTGGTTGCAAGGTCACCGGCAGAATCTACAGGTCATCGACGGTGACTGGCCGCAACGTAGCGCCAAGGTGCTGAGCTCGGTGCAACGCTTGCTTGACGGAAAAGCACCGGTTTTCCCCACTGAATGTTAAGCCGCTGATACACATCGAACGGCCATAGCCCCCGGATTTGCGCGTAATCCCACCGTTTCGGGGGCAGTGTCACACCGTTGATACACCTGCGGCGAATTCCCCTCGAAGCCCAGTATTGCAGGGTTTGACCCTCTCCTCACCCGAGATCTGTCTCAGCCCTGATACAACAATTCTCTGACGCACCAGCACTTCCCACCCAAGATCCTGATTCTTAAGCAATAACCAAAACCGGCACAGCTTCTGCTCTTCTTCTGGCAACGCGGCCCCTGGCCCAAACGCCGAAGAAGGAATTGCCATCGTGGGGAAACCAGAAAAAGGCAAGATCTGTCACCTCCTGCTGCTTGGCTGCGCTTTGGGATCCAGCTTCAGCCTGCCCGCCCAGGCAGACAACGGCATCGTCGTCATCACTCGCGAGGTGCAGACCCGCAGTGCGATCCGCGCGCCCATGATCCCCGACCCGAATCCAGTCACCGTCAACACTAACCCGTCCGCGCACATTCTCAGGCAGACCAGTGAGCTGAGCGATGGCGACTTCGCCGGCATCACCAGCGGTGCAGGGATCAACTCGCTGATCACCCAGCAGACCAATACCATCGGCGCCAACATCGGCAACCAGACCCAGTTGCCCAACATCGCCGGCGGACGTGGCTCGGGCTCGGGCGGCAACGGTATCGCCAACATGGTCAATTCGAACGTCCAGCAAGGCCTGGGCGCGCTGAAAGTGCTCGGCGGAGGCCAATGACATGAGGCATTCGCTGCTGATTCTGGCCACGCTGTGCAGTGCTTCGGCCTTCGCCCAATCCCCCGTGACCAACACCGCCACTATCGACAGTTCCGGCGCGCAATACCAAGGCAACCTGGGCGTCAACCAGGCGGCCGGCGACCAGCAACAGCAGGTCAATGCACGGGCCATCGCCATTGGCCACGATGCCAACGCCAGCACACAGATCCGTCAGCGCCTGCGCACTCACGTCGACCCTGCGCTGGATGCGCAGTCCAGCATTCAGGGCACGGCGTTCAGTCACGGCAATGGCATCCTCGGTGTCAACCAGAGCGCCGGCGCCAGCAACCAGCAAGCCAACGCACTGCGCATCAGCGTCAGTGCCCAACCGCAAAGCATCGACGACAGCGTCCTTCTGCAACAGAACGTGGCGCTGGTCAACAGCTCGGATCCAACTGCCCAGACTCCCGGCCATCGCCAGGTCAGCACCAGCGACCAGGCATTCACCGGTAGCCGTGGCGTGGTGCAGTTGAATCAGAGTGCAGGGGTGGGAAACCGAACGGCCAACACCCTGAGCATCCGGGTCGCGGATTGACCCAAACAGGTAACAACAACACTTAACCTAAAATAAAGTACGGAGAACCACCATGAAACCCTCGATGGCACTCAAGCCTCTGGTTTTCGCAATTGCTGCGATCATGGCTGTGGCTGTACAAGCTGGGCAGAATGATCCGCGTGGCCATGGACACAATAATGGCCACGGCCACAACAACGGTCATCACACCCCTCCTCCTACCAAGATCCCGGTGTATGCAACCGCCAATGCCTGGGACAAGCAAAGCAGCACCAACAACCTCATCAACAATGAAGGCACCGTGAACGAAGCCGAAATGAGCAGCTCGGCTTCCGGCACCAGCGGCAACGTCGGTGTCAACGTGGCAGCCGGCGCCGGCAACCAGCAGGACAACGCCGCCGCCATCGCCAATGCCGGTGCCGACTCGAGCCTGGACAACAGCTTCGTGTTCGGCTCCGCCTCGGCCACCGCCGACGTGCGTCAGTACAGCAACAACAACAAGGTCAACAACTACGGTGTCACCAACTCCGGCGTCATGAGCGGCTCGGGCAACAACGGCAGCGGCAACATGGGCATCAACATTGCCGGTGGCGACCTGAACCAGCAGAAAAACACCATGGCCATTGCCAACTCCAATGCGCCCCTGGGTAACGCCACCGCCACCGCCTCCGCCGACCAGAACGGCCCTGGCCTGGTCGTGAACAACCAAGCCGATCGCACCTACCGGGTCGATACGCTCACCTTCACCACCACGAAAAGTGGCAGCGCCTCCCACAACAAGGACTCCAGCTACAGCAAGGAAGGCAGCTCCTCGTCGAGCTGGGAGGCCGCCGGTGCCAACAGCTGGAGCGCCAGTGGCTCGAAGAGCTCGAACGCCAGCGGTTCGCGGAGCCATGAGTCGAGCTCCTCGGCCAGTGGTTCTCTGAGCGCTTCGCTGGATGCCTCGGCAAGCGGCAGTGTGACCCACTCCACCGACTATGGCCGCCACGAGCGCAGCCGCACCGACTCGTTCGATGCGTCGCTGAACGCCTCGATCGACGCTTCGTATGACAAGTCGCACGAGAAGTCTTCCAGCTCCTCGTTCGAGAAGGCTTACGACTCTTCGTTCGAGAAGGCCTACGACTCTTCGTACGAAAAATCGGGTAGCAATGCCTCCGAGTACGCCAAATCCGGCTCGAAGAGCTTCAGCGAGTCCAGCTCGTACGACCTGAGCAACACCGTGTCCTTCCAGGTGCTGACGCCTACTGGCTGGGCCAACCCTGTAACCAACACCGCCACCCTGAGTGGCTCGGTGAATGGCGGCAGCGGCAACCTCGGTGTCAACGTGGCAGCCGGTGTGGGCAACCAGCAGAGCAACTCGCTGGCCATCTCCAACACCTCGTTCTGACAGCTGTGACCTTGAGGCCCCCTTCGGGGGGCCTTTCCTCAACAGGATCGGGGGGGCACGACCATGCGTATGATCGCCTTGGCGTTTTTGCTGTGCATGGCCAGTTACAGCGAAGCGGCGCAGATGCCGCTTTCGGTTTTGCCGGGGGGCGCGGTGATCTACAAGCCCATCCAGAGCATTCGCGAGCGCAAGTTCGCCGACCTGGTGCAACAGAAGACCGATTTCAGTTGCGGCGCCGCGGCGCTGGCAACCATCCTGCGCCAGGCCTACTGGCTGGACGTGGACGAACACACGATCATCGAGGGCATGCTGGCCCACGCCGACCAGGAACTGGTCAAGGTCCAGGGTTTCTCGATGCTCGACATGAAACGCTACGTGGAAAGCCTCGGCATGCGTGCCCGCGGCTACCGGGTCGCCGCCGACACCCTGAGCAGCGTGCGCATCCCCGTGGTGGTGCTGATGGACATCCGTGGCTACAAGCACTTCGTGGTCCTGCAGCGGGTCGACAAGGGCTGGGTCTACATCGGCGACCCGGTGCTCGGCCACAAACGCTACAAGGTCGAAGACTTCCTCAAGGGCTGGAACGGCATCATCTTCGCCGTGATCGGCCAGGGCTACGACAAGACCAATGCCTTGCTCGACCCGCCCCTGCCACTGAGCGCCAAGGATCGCATCAATTCCTTCACCCCGGTCAAGGACGCCGAACTGATGGACTTCGGCTTCATTCGCAGCGACTTCTTCTAACGATAATCGAGCGCAACGCGTCGGGAGCATCCCATGAAGACTGCAGCCTGGCTTCCCCTGATCTGCCTGGCCACCGCCTTGCCCATCCAGGCAGAGACGTTCAAGCCCATTGAACTGAAGGATCAGGAGTTGGCGAACCTGCGCGGTCGCTATGTGTTGCCAGGGCGCATCATCAGCTTCGGCGTGGTGATGACCAGCACTTGGCAGAACGCCAACGGCGATGTCATCGGCGCCAGGACCTCGATGCAGGTGCAACAGTCGACCATCAAGCCGCAGTTCTATGTGTCCATGATCGACGAGAAAGGCAGCGGTTCGTCCAGCGCCAAGGGCACCGGCACCATTACCGGTGGCGCAGGCCTGGACACCACCGTCGGCGTAACCCAGGTCGTGCGCGCGGCCGGGGACAACAACACGGCCAACAACAACGTCGACATCAGCGTCACCAAGGCCAACCAGGTGCCCGAAACGCCGCAGCAAGGCCAACTGCTTGCCGCCGGTTCCACACTGGTCGGCAGCAACGCTGCCGGCTCCCTGAGCGTCTCTGCGAGCGGAACGGGCGTGCAGCTGAACGTGGTGGCCAACAACAACCAGGGCAGCACCCTGCAGCAGATCGCCCAAGGCGGCTTGATGCAAAACGCCACGCTGCTCGGCAGCGGCAACCAGGTCAGCAACCTCACCTCGCTCAACGTCGTGCTGCGCGACCATGTGCCCGCCGCCGCGCTGAACGGCAATCTTGACCAGCTCAAAGGTCTTCGCGCACTCGGATACTGATCTACGCTCAGTCTCATCGTATGTAGTCAGAAGGGACGGCTAACCCATGCAACGATCGTTGACGTTCAGAGCTGTAGTTTGTTTGAGTACATTGGCCCCTGCGACAATGCTTTACGCAGCTCCGGACCCTCAGGTCGAGGCACTGAAGCAAGAACTGCGCGAGCTGAAACAACGTTACGAAGCCCAGCAGAATGCCTTGATGGTGCTTGAGCAGCGCGTCCGTCAAGTCGAGGAAACCCCGGCGGCACCCCCGCCCAAGCGACTCACCAAGTCACCCTCGACACCGGCCAAAGGCGCGCAGACCGTGGCTTCCGGTGCTCCGGGGAGCAGTGGCAGCTCCTACGGCCAGTCGCTCAAGGATGATTCGGAACCTGCGCAAAGCGTTTCCAACCTGTATGACGAGGCCAGTGGATTCTTCGGTGGCGGCAAGTTCAGCGTCGAGACCGGGATTACCTACACGCACTACGATACCCGTGCGCTGACGCTCAATGGTTTCCTCGCCCTCGACTCGATCTTCCTCGGCAACATCAACCTCGACCGGATCAAGGCGGACAACTGGACCCTGGACCTGACCGCCCGCTACAACGTGGATCAACGCTGGCAGTTCGATATTAACGTACCCATCGTTTATCGCGAATCGACCTATTCCTCCGGCGGCGCCGGTGGTGCCGGGCCGGTCACCTCCGATGCAACGGTCACCCGCGACCCGACCATCGGCGACGTCAACGTTGGCGTGGCCTACAAGTTCCTCGACGAGTCGGAGAACCTGCCCGACGCAGTCGTCACCCTGCGGGTCAAAGCCCCTACCGGCAAGGACCCCTATGGCATCAAGCTGGTCGAAGACCCTACCAACAACAACCTGTCGGTGCCCGAGAGCCTGCCGACCGGCAACGGCGTCTGGGCGATCACGCCGGGTATCTCGCTGGTCAAGACCTTCGACCCGGCCGTGCTGTTCGCCAGCCTGTCCTACACCTACAACATGCAGGATTCGTTCAGCGACATCAGCCCCCAGGTCAACAGCAAGGTCAAAGGTGACGTGAAACTGGGTGACTCCTGGCAGATCGGCGGCGGTATCGCCTTTGCCCTGAACGAACGGATGAGCATGTCGTTCTCGGTCACCGACCAGTTTGCCCGCAAGAGCAAGATCAAGCCCGATGGCGGCGACTGGCAGTCGATCACCAACAGCGACTACAACGCCGCCAACTTCAACGTCGGCCTGACCTTCGCCGCCACCGACAACCTGACCATCGTCCCCAACCTGTCCATCGGACTGACCGAGGATGCACCGGACTTTTCGTTCAGCCTGAAATTCCCCTACTACTTCTGAGCCACCAACCGGGCCCGATCCAGGGCCCGGGATTTGGTTACCGGTTTTGTAGCGTCCAACTTTCCCGGCATCGGCCTGTTATCATCGCGCACAGTTTTGTGACGACTTAATGGCAATAAGGAAAGTTTCGTGAACAACCTGCTCGGTCACCCTCGCGCCCGCCTTGCCACGCTGGCAATCCTGGTGCTGGTGATTCCGCTGACCGCGCGCACCCTGCTGGGCTGGTCCAACCCCTTCGGCTACCTATCGGACCTCGCCATCGGCAGCCTGCTTTTGCTGCTTGCCCATCGTCGCTCCTGGTGGCTGGCCTTGCCGCTGCTGTTGGCCTGGGGTGGCCTGTGGGTGGCATCCGCCGAGCTGGTCAGTGCCGTCGGCCGATTGCCCACGGTCGACGACCTGGCCTATCTGGTCGACCCGCAGTTCATGGAGAACTCCACCGCCGGCGCCCTCGCCCATGCCTGGCTGCCTGCCCTGCTGGTCGCAGGCCTTGGCATATGGCTGACGAGCGTATGGCGGTCGCCTGCCGGCGCACCCTTGCCACGGTGTCTCTGGGCCGTGCCTGTGGCGCTGTTCGGCCTGCACTGGGGCGGCCAGCAACTGGCGCCCTCGGACGCCGACCAGTGGCGACAGTACGGCCTCACCCACCAGGCGCTGTCGGCAGCAATGGGCAAGTTACAGCATCAGGCCCTGCGTGGCATGGGCCATGTGCCGGCTGTCACGGCGCTGTCCAGCGCCGGCCTGACCCAATCCGACCTCAATGGCGCCAAGCTGCTCGACGCCCCGGGCAAGGCGCGCAACCTGCTGATCATCACCGTCGAGGGCATCCCCGGCGCCTACCTGCGCCCCAACCGCGAGGCACTCGGCAGCCGCTTCCAACAGGAGCTGATGCCGCGGCTCAGCCAGTGGGCCGAGCGCGGCATGAACACCCCTGACTATGTGCTGCACACCCACCAGACCATTCGCGGGCTCTACGCGATGCTCTGCGGCGACTACGACAAGCTGGCCAACGGCACGCCCAAGGGCGTCGAACTGCTGACCCAGCAGCAGCGCAACCAGGCGTGCCTGCCGGCCCAACTGCGCGAGGCCGGCTTCGCCACCCATTACCTGCAGGGCGCTGGGCTGCGCTTCATGGCCAAGGACCGAATCATGCCGCATATCGGCTTCGACGCGGTGCATGGCCAAGAGTGGTTCGCCAACGACAACTACCTGGAATTCCCCTGGGGCAAGGACGACCGCGCCTTTTTCGAAGGCGCGCTCGACTATGTCGGCGAGCTGCGCAAGCAACCACAACCCTGGATGCTCACCCTGCTCACGGTCGGCACTCACCAGCCCTACTCGGCGCCTGATGCCTATCTGCAACGCTTCGATACGCCCAAGCAGGCCGCAGTGGCCTACCTTGACGATGCACTGGGTGGCTTCCTCGACAGCCTCGAGAAACAGGGCGTGCTGCAAGACACCCTGGTGATCGTCACCTCGGACGAGTCGCACGGCATCGATGGCGTGCGCCTGGCCTCGGCCTGGGGCTTCAACCTCACACTGGCGCCGGAGCAGGCCCAGCTACCCAGGCTCAAGCAGGGCACCTACGGCCACATTGACCTGAGCACCTCCCTGCTCGACTATTTCGCCCTGCCGATTCCGGCAGCCCTGGGCGGACGCTCGCTGTACCGCGACTACGACAGCGGCCGCGAGATGATCTCCTACACCAACGGCATGCTGCGCTACCACGACGGCCAGGGCACCCTCAGCGAGTGCGACTTCCAGCAACGCTGTCGGCGCTATGCCAGCAGTGGATTCATTGCGGACCAGGCCCAGTTCCTTGGCCGTGGCGAGGACAGCCTAGGGCCGCAACTCAATCTGCTGGCCGCCAACCTCGACCAGTCGCTGCTGCAGACCCCGCTCAACCTGCGCTACCAGTTCGGTGGGCCCTCGCCCATCGCCTTGGCTGAGCGCATCAAGGATGACTGGGCGGACAACCTGATCGGCGCGCAATACCTGGAGATGCCCGAGGGGTCGCGTACCCGTGTGCGACTGAAGGTACGTGCGCTGGATCCCCGGCATGCGGCGTATATCCGCCTCAAGGCCAAGGAGCTGGAGCAGGACGTGCAGCTCGGGCTGCCCGAAGAGATCCGCGTGACGGCTGATGAACCGTTGGAAATGGCGTTCGACTTCGACAACCCAACCGTGCGCAAGGCGTTTTCCTTCCATCTGCTGGGGTATGGCGGGGGCGAGGTGGAAGTCAGCGATTTCAGCGTGATTACCGCGCTGCCAGATGAGCCGGAGATGGTGGAAGAGTTGGCTGACGGGCATCTTGCCCAGTCGAGCTGAGGTCAGCTAGCGAATCTGGTGCTTGTGCAACAGCCGATAGAACGTTGGCCTGGAAACGCCCAACACCTTGGCCGCGATGCTCAGGTTGTCGCTGTGCCGGTTCAGCACATCGCACAGCGCCTGGCGCTCGGCCCGATGCTTGTAGTCCTCCAGCGTGCCCAGCGGCTGGTCCTGCTCCTGCAGCTCCTGCAGGCCCAGGTCCTGCGCCTCGATCTGCCGGCCCTCGGCCAGCACCAGGCCGCGGCGCACCCGGTTGGCCAGCTCACGAACATTGCCGGGCCAATCGTGGCGCCCCATGGCCGCCAAGGCGCCCTCGCTGAACGAGCGCGGCCGGCGCCCCGTCTCGGCGCTGTAGAACTGGGAAAAATGGCTCGCCAGCATCGACAGGTCGCCATGCCGGTCACGTAGCGGCGCGGTCACCACCTGCAGGACATTGAGCCGGTAGTACAGGTCCTCGCGAAAGCGTGCCAGCGCAATGGCCTTCTCCAAGTCCACGTGCGTCGCCGCCAATACCCTGACGTCCACCGCGATGGGCTGATTGCCCCCTACCCGCTCGATGTGCTTCTCCTGTAGAAATCGCAGGAGATTGGCCTGCAACTCCAACGGCAGGTCACCGATCTCATCAAGGAACAGGGTGCCACCATTGGCCGCCTCGATACGCCCCACCTTGCGCTGGTGCGCCCCGGTGAACGCGCCTTTTTCATGGCCGAACAACTCGGACTGGATCAGGTGCTCGGGGATGGCGCCGCAGTTGATGGCGATGAACGGTTTGTCGCGCCGTTGCGATTGTCGATGCAAGGTACGCGCCACTAACTCCTTACCCGTGCCGCTTTCACCCCGGATCAACACCGGCGATTCGGTCGGCGCCAGCTTGCCCAGCAACTTGCGCAGCTCACGGATCGGACGGCTCTCTCCAAGCAGTTCGTGTTCGGGCTCGTCCACCCGCACCGTGCCCTTGCCGCGCAGCCGCGCCATGCCGAAGGCGCGGCCCAGGGTAACCTGCACTCGCGAGACGTCGAACGGCAGGGTGTGGAAATCGAAAAACCACTCGCAGACGAAATCGCCGACATTCTGCAGGCGCAATTCTTCGGCGCTGAGCACGGCGATCCATTCGGTGTTGCTGCGCTTGATCAGGTCCTTGACCGCCTCGGGGTGCAACAGGTGCGAGGCTTGCAGTCGTACCAGGCCCACATCGCAGGGCTGCTCCATCGCAGCCTCGAGCGTGCAACTTCGCACATCCCAGCCGACGCTGCGCAGGCCCGGCAAGAGGCGGTGGCAATCATCGCAGGGGTCGACGATCAGCAAGCGGCGCAGGGATGCGGTATCGGGCATGACCTTTCCTTGGCGCCAGATTTTGGTTTTTTAACTATAAACAGTCAGTTGCGACGCCCGAATTAACAGTAGCAATGAACTTGACGCTCCCCACTACCGTTGGTCAGCCCGGTAAGAACTGCGCATGCCACGCCGGGAATTTTCCAACTCGATTACCGTCTTAGGCGCGATGGACAGGCAGGGAAACATCGCCGATTTAAAAAATTTTCAACGGTCATGTGACTTGAACCCTGACCTGGAGCATCAGTACGAATAACCCCGCGCTGTACACTTTTGTGGAATAACACCGCGGCACTTTATTTCGCTGTTTGGGACCATGAGAGAGACCGAACCATGAACGCCCCGCTCCGTGTCAACGAAGCACTGCTGATCGCCGACCACGCCTTCGAACCCTTCCAGTGCGTAGCCTGGGATGCCCCTAACGGTACTGGTGAACTGAGCCTGGCAGTGATCGACCGGACCAGCACCCGTATCGGCAGCAAGCAAGTGTCCTCGCGCGTCTATTCCGACCCCGCGCAATGGGCCAGCCTGATCGAGGAAGTGCGCGCCGAACTGTCCGGCAAAGGTTACGACCTGCAACCCTGGTCGATGCCGAAGTAAAAGAGCACGGTACTGCAAGTGCGTGGCCAGCACGCACTTGTGCAAGTTTCCCCACATTCGGGGATAACTTGGTCAATTGCGACATCCTGTCGCAGTTACATCCTTATTTGATCACCGCGAACTGCTCGATATGCCGATAGTCGGCCTGCAGTTGTTCGGCAAGTTGGCGTGCCCGGCCAATGCGCACCGCCGCTGTTTCCATATCCACCAGCAATGTGCTGCAAGGTAGCGGTTGCAACGCCGCACCCTGTTGCAGGCGGCCATCGGTCAACACCAGGCAGCGCTGGGTTTCATGGGGAAAGCGCTTGCGCCGGGCCAACAACCACTGACGTGCCTCCTCCAGTGCCGCCGGCAACGGTGTACCACCGCCCGCCCCCAGCGCCTGCAACCAGGGCTGTAACGCCGCCGAGGCTTTCAGGCCATGGCGTTGCCATTGCGGTCGGTTGCCACTGGCTGTCAGCAAGGCCAGCCGTGCACGCTGACGGTAGGCCTCATCGAACAACCCGGCCAGCAGCCCCTTGGCCTGGGCCAGTGCCTGATTGCGCCGGGTCGACGCCGAGGCATCGACGATCACCAGCCACAATTCCGGCGCCTGGGCTTGGCGCTGCTGCCAACACAGGTCGCGGCGCTGGCGTGGCCGGCCCTTGAGCAAAGTCGCCAACCAGGCGATACGCCCGCTATCGCTGGTGCGCGGGCGGCCCCGGGAAGACCCCGTCAAATGGCCGACGCGAGGCCTGGCATCCGCCACCCGATCATGGCGCGAGCGGATGCTCAGGGCTTTTTTGCCCAGTTCGGCACCTCGCGCCGAGCCCCCGTGGCCACCGGCTGGGCAGGCAATGCCCCCCAGTCGCCCTGACCGCCCGGCGCCTCCTGCGCACTCGCCTGCCCGCCAGCCGAAGTGGCCTGGGGTGGCGGCGCCTCGGTGCGGCGCCGATGACGCAGGGCAAACTCGGCAACCGCCTGCACATCCACCTCCTCGATCACCGCGTTACCCCGCCAGGCGGCATGGGCCCGCGCTGCGCGCAACCAGACCAGGTCGGCGCGCAGGCCGTCCACGCCAGCGGCGAAGCAGCGTTCGGTAATCCAGGCCAGGGCCTGGTCGTCCAGGGCGATCGATGCCAAGCGCTCACGCGCCGACCGACAGCGCTCGCGCAACGCCGCCTGCTGCTCGGCCCACAGTTCGCAGAACGCCTGCGGATCGCTGTCGAAGGCCAGCCGGCGCCGAATGATCTGCTGACGCGCCTGCGGCGCTGGCAAACCTTCCAGGGCCACGTTGAGGCCAAAACGGTCGAGCAACTGCGGACGCAGCTCGCCCTCCTCCGGGTTCATGGTGCCGATCAGCACGAAGCGGGCGGCATGCCGATGGGAAATGCCGTCGCGCTCGATGCGGTTGGTGCCGCTGGCGGCCACATCCAGCAGCAGGTCCACCAAGGGATCGGGCAACAGGTTGACTTCATCGACGTACAACACCCCACCGTCAGCATGGGCCAGCACGCCCGGCGAGAACCGTGCCTGGCCCTGGCCGAGGGCGGCATCCAGGTCGAGGGTGCCAACCAGGCGCTCCTCGGTGGCTCCCAGCGGCAGGGTCACGAACGGACCGTCGCCAAGCAGATCGGCCAAGCCCCGGGCCAGGGTGCTCTTGGCCATGCCACGCGGGCCTTCGATCAGCACGCCGCCGATCTTCGGGTCGATGGCGGTCAGGCACAGGGCCAGCTTGAGGTCGTCGGCGCCAACCACGGCGGCCAGGGGGAATTGCACGGGTTCACTCATGTTCAGCTGTCTTCCTCGCCGGCGAGCAACTGCTGCTCGAGGCTTTCACGATAGTCGCCCGGCTCCTGCCACAACCCGCGCTGCTGGGCTTCCAGCAGGCGTTCGGTGAGGTCGCGCAGGGCTTCGGGGTTGTGCTCGCGCATGAAATCGCGGGTGGTCGGGTCGAGCACATAGGCATCGGCCAGCCCTTGGTAATGATGATCGTCGATCAGGTGGGTGGTGGCGTCGAAGGCGAACAGGTTGTCGACCGTGGCCGCCAGCTCGAACGCGCCTTTATAGCCATGACGCTTGGCACCGTCGATCCACTTGGGGTTGAGCGCCCGGGCACGGATCACCCGGTTGAGTTCTTCCTTGAGGGTACGCACCCGGGGCCGGTCGGCCTGGCTGTGGTCGCCGTGGTAACTGGCCCGCGAGGTGCCGGCCAGGGTTTCGGCAGCCGCCAGCATGCCGCCCTGGAACTGGTAGTAATCATTGGAGTCGAGCAGGTCGTGCTCGTGGTTGTCCTGGTTCTGCAGCACCGCCTGGACCTGGGCCAGGCGCTGGACGAACGCGGCGCGTGCCGGGGTGCCTTCGTCAGCGACGCCGTAGGCGTAGCCACCATGGTTGAGGTAGACCTCGGCCAGATCGTCGCGGCTGTGCCACAGGCGACCATCGATAGCGTTCTGCACACCCGCCCCGTAGGCGCCAGGCTTGGCACCAAACACCCGCCAACCGGCCTGTCGCGCCGCCTGCTCGGCCTCGACTCCGGCCTTGAGCAGCGCTTGGCGCTCGGCGCGCACCCGCGCGGCCAGTGGATTCTGGTCGTCCGGTTCGTCCAGCGCCGCCACCGCCTGCACGGCGGCGTCGAACAGGCGGATCAGGTTGCCGAAGGCATCGCGGAAAAAGCCCGATACCCGCAGCGTCACGTCCACCCGCGGCCGGTCGAGCAGGCTCAGCGGCAGGATCTCGAAGTCATCGACCCGTTGGCTGCCGGTGGCCCACACCGGGCGCACGCCCATCAGCGCCATGGCCTGGGCGATATCGTCGCCGCCGGTGCGCATGGTCGCCGTGCCCCACACCGACAGGCCCAACTGACGCAGGTGATCGCCGTGATCCTGCAGATGGCGCTCAAGGATCAGGTTGGCCGAGGCGAACCCCAGGCGCCAGGCCGTGGCGGTGGGCAGGTTGCGCACATCGACGGTATAGAAGTTGCGCCCGGTGGGCAGCACGTCCAGGCGGCCGCGGCTGGGCGCGCCGCTGGGCCCGGCCGGGACGAAACGCCCGGCCAGGGCCGCCAGCAGGCCATCGATCTCGGCGCCGCCGCAGGCATCGAGGTCGGGCGCGACCTGCTCGATGAGCGTGCGCAGCACCGCGCGCACCGCCTCCCATTGCGCCTCGTCCGGCAGCGCCACCGTGCCCATCTGGGCCTGCTCGATCAATGACAACGCCAGCAACTCCAGGCGCTCGCGAGTATCGCCACAGGTTCGCCAGAGGCTGGCGTCGAGTTGCGTCAGCAGGTCCGGGCGCGGCCCTTCCCAGGCCTGCCCCAGGTCGCAATCCAGCGGATCGAAGCCCAGCGCCAACGCCTTGGCCAGCTCGCGGATCAGGCTGGCGTTACCGCCCCTGCCATCGCCCCGCGCCACCCGCAGCAACGCCAGCAGCGTATCGCTGCGCAAACGCCCCTGCGGCGACTGGCCGAACACGTGCAGGCCGTCGCGGATCTGCGATTCCTTCAGGTCGCACAGGTAGGTGTCCAGCCGCGGCAGCCAGACCGCCGCGTCCTCCATCTGGCCTTCGAGCTGCAGTTCGCGGTCGATATGGTGGGTCTTGACCAGTTCGAGGATGTCACGTTGCAGCTCGCGGGCACGGCGTGGGTCGAGCAACTGCGCCTCGTAGTATTCATCGGCCAGTTGCTCCAGGTGGCGCAGCGGGCCGTAGGTCTCGGCACGGGTCAACGGCGGCATCAGGTGGTCGATGATGACCGCCTGGGTGCGGCGCTTGGCCTGGGCGCCCTCGCCCGGGTCGTTGACGATGAATGGGTAGATGTTGGGCAACGGGCCGAGCAAGGCATCCGGCCAGCACTCGGCGGACAGGCCCACGCCCTTGCCCGGCAGCCATTCCAGGTTGCCATGCTTGCCCACATGAATCACCGCGTCGGCGGCATAGCCGTTGCGCAGCCAGAAGTGAAACGCCAGGTAGCCATGGGGCGGCACCAGGTCCGGGTCGTGGTATACGGCGCTGTGGTCCACCTGGTAGCCCCGCGCCGGCTGGATGCCGACGAAGGTCAGGCCGTAGCGCAGGCCGGCGACCATCATGCGCCCACTGCGGAACATCGGGTCCTGCTCGGGCGGCCCCCAGCGCTCCAGCACGGCGCGTTGATTGGTCTCGGGCAAGGCGGCAAAGGCGCGCTGGTAATCGGCCAGGGCCAGGCTCTGGGCGCAGGGGCGCTGGTCGAGATGGTCGAGGTCGTTGGTGACCCCGCCGAGCAACTGGTGAATCAGCTCAGTGCCGGTTTCAGGCAGGCCAGCCACTGGGTAACCCTGCGCCTGCAGGGCCTCAAGGATATTGAGCGCCGCGCCCGGCGTGTCCAGGCCGACGCCATTGCCGATGCGCCCGTCGCGGGTCGGGTAGTTGGCCAGCACCAGGGCCACGCGCTTTTCCTGGTTGTCCAGGCGCGCCAGGGTCACCCAGCGCCGTGCCAGTTCGGCGACGAAGTCCATGCGTTCGGGGTGGGCCCGGTAGCAGACCACATCGGACTGGCTGCGCTCGCTGCGCCAGGCCAGGTCCTTGAAACTCACCGGCCGGGTGATGATACGCCCGTCCAGTTCCGGCAAGGCGATGTGCATCGCCAGGTCGCGGGCGCCCAGGCCCTGCTCGCTCTGCTCCCAGCCAGGTTGGTTGTCCTGGGCGCAGATCGCCTGCAGCACCGGCACATCGCGGCGCAGCGGACGCAGGTTGGGTTGCTCGGGGCTGGACAGGGCGAAGCCTGTGGTGTTGATCACCACCTCGGCCTGCACCTCGTCGAGCCAGGCCTCGACCTGGTCCAGGCAGGCGCGTTCCTTTAGGCTGGCCACGGCAATGGGCAATGGATTCAGCCCGCAGGCCTGCAGGCGCTGGCAGAACACATCGATGAACGCCGTGTTGGCCGCCTGCAGGTGCGAACGGTAGAACAGCAACGGCGCCACCGGATGCTCCGGATTCCACTCGGCGTACCAGTCCTCCAGGCGCGCCGTGGCCTTGGCCGGGTGATAGACCGCCGTGCGCGGCAAGGGCTGCGGCTCATCCCACGGGTAATCACAACCCAGCCATTGGCTGGCCAGGCAGTTGAACAGGTTAACGGCGTTGGCCTTGCCGCCCTGGCGCAGGAAGTGCCAGAGGCGCTCGGCCTGTTCGCCGCGGACCGTGCCCAGGTCGGTAAGCTCAGGATCGGGGCGGTCGTCGCCGGGCACCAGGATCAGCTCGACCCCACGCCCCGCCAGTTCGACCAGTTGCTCGACACCATAGCGCCAGTAGCCGACGCCGCCATGCAGCGACACCAGGATCACCTTGGCATGGCGCAGCACCTGGTCGACATACAGGTCGACCGAGGCATGGTTCTGCACCTGCATCGGGTTGGCCAGGCGCACGCTGGGGAAGTGCGCCGGCAGCTGCTCGGCGGTTTCGGCGAGCAGCGCCAGGTGTGAATCACCGCTGCAGAGGATCACCAGGTCGGCGGGGGTCTGGCCGAGGTCGGCGATGCTGTCGTCCGGCACGAAGCCGCCGGGTTGGGTCCGCAGCAGGTGCATGGATCAGGCGCCCAGGGCCTGGCGCAGGCGCGCTTCCAGCTGTGCGGCGTCCAGCGCCTGGCCGATCAGCACCAGGCGGGTGATCCGTGGTTCATCGCTACGCCAGGCGCGGTCGAAATGCTTGTCGAAGCGGGTGCCCACCCCCTGGATCAGCAGACGCATCGGCTTGCCGGGAATCGCGGCGAAACCCTTGGCGCGCAGGATGCCGAACTCGGTGACCAACTGGGTCAGGGCGTCGAGCAGCAGGCTCTCGTCGGACTCGGGCAGATCGATGGAGATCGAGTCGAAGGCGTCGTGGTCATGGTCGTCATGGTCATCGCCGTCGTGATGCGAGTCGTGATGGGTACGGCGACCATCGATATGCACCTCGGACTCGGCGCCCACGCCCAGCAGCACTTCCAGCGGCAGACGGCCACTGCTGGCCTCGATCACCTTGACCGCCGGCGGCAGCTCCTCGGCCACCTCGGCACGGACCTTGGCCAGGCCCTCGGCGTCGATCAGGTCGGCCTTGTTCAGCACCACCAGGTCGGCACTGGCCAGCTGGTCGGCGAACAGCTCGTGCAGCGGCGACTCGTGGTCGAGGTTGGGGTCGAGCTTGCGTTGGGCATCGACCTGCTCCGGGTAGGCGGCAAAGGTGCCGGCGGCCACGGCCGGGCTGTCGACCACGGTGATCACCGCGTCGACGGTGCAGGCGTTGCGGATTTCCGGCCATTGAAAGGCCTGTACCAGCGGTTTGGGCAAGGCCAGGCCGCTGGTCTCGATAAGGATGTGGTCGAGGTCGCCGCGACGGGCCACCAGCTCGCGCATCACCGGGAAGAACTCTTCCTGCACGGTGCAGCACAGACAACCGTTGGCCAGCTCATAGACGCGGCCGTTGGCCTCTTCCTCGGTGCAGCCGATGCTGCACTGCTTGAGGATCTCGCCGTCGATGCCCAGCTCGCCGAATTCGTTGACGATCACCGCGATGCGGCGGCCCTGGGCGTTGTCGAGCATATGGCGCAGCAAGGTGGTCTTGCCCGAGCCGAGGAAGCCGGTAACGATGGTGACGGGAAGCTTGGCCAGTGTTTTCATGTCGCGATGCCCTTGGCAGCAATGGCGCGGGCATGCAGGACGACAGCCACGGCCCTGCCGGCCTGGCGCGTTCGCCACCGGATCACCCCGCCCGGTTGAAAGTCGAAAACGTCACGAGGCAGGTCTCCTGGCTCGCACCGCTGCGGCTCGCTGGCCGGTGGGCCGGCGCCTTCCCGCGCGCCTGCGCAGTGGCTGTGCCGAACCCTTCAGTGCTTACAGTTGCGGGGGCAGCCGCGGCTTGTACCGCGTTCCCGTCTTAGCTCGGGCCAACGCCCGAGAACCTCGCAGCGGCAAGGCTACGCAGTGCCTGCCTGGCGGTCAACCGCCATGGCGATTGACGCGGGCCCGGCCCCGTGATTTGCTAGCGCATTGCGTTCAGGTGCCCCCGACGGGGGTGAAACGGGAAACCGGTGCGTCGCGCCTCCATTGCTAAGGAGCCGACAAGGCCGGTGCTGCCCCCGCAACGGTAAGCGAGAGAAGCGTCCGAACCACTGTGCCAACAGTAAGGCATGGGAAGGTGACGCCCCACGGAGTCCTGCTCCACCTCGCCAGCCCGGAGACCGGCCTGACACGTGCTCACAGTACACCCCGCGGTGGGCGGGCGTCGTCGTATCACCTGGGCCAATCGTGCCCGGGGTCGTCGCGCATGTCCGTTGCCACAACAAAAGCAGCAGAGGAACGCGTCATGCCCATCACCAGCGCCAAACACAGTATCGCCACCCCCGTCAGCCTCAGCCAGCGACTGATCGTCGCGGTCGGCGCCAGCCTGCTGGGCCTGTGCCTGGTGTACTTCGCCGGTTTCTCGCACATCGAGGCAGTGCACAACGCTGCCCACGATACCCGCCACAGCGCCGCCTTCCCTTGCCACTGAGTAAACCCGCATGATTACGCGCATCGCCCGTACCGCGGGCTTCAGCGGCCTGCTCGCGGCCCTGCTGCTGACCCTGCTGCAAAGCTTCTGGGTCACCCCACTGATTCTCCAGGCGGAAACCTACGAGTCCGCCGCCCCGGTCGCCGAACACCATGAGCACGGCGACGCCACCGCGCCCCACGAGCATGAGCACAGCGCCGAAGCCTGGTCGCCGGAAGACGGCTGGCAGCGCGTGCTGTCCACCACCGGTGGCAACCTGGTGGTCGCCGTCGGTTTCGCCCTGATCCTGGTCGCTCTCTACGGCCTGCGTGAACCGAACCGCGTGGCCACCGGCGCGCTGTGGGGCCTGGCCGGCTTTGCCGTGTTCTGCCTGGCGCCGACCCTTGGCCTGCCACCGGAACTGCCCGGCACCGCCGCCGCCGACCTCGGTCAGCGCCAGACCTGGTGGATCGGCACCGCAGCGGCCACCGCCGCCGGCCTGGCGTTGTTGGTGTTCGCCCGGCACTGGCTGCTCAAGGCGCTGGGTGCCGCTCTGCTGGTGATCCCGCACCTGATCGGCGCGCCACAGCCGGCCGTGCATGAAAGCCTTGCGCCGCAAGCCCTCGAGACCCAGTTCAAGATCGCTTCCTGGCTGACCAACGCCGCGTTCTGGCTGGCCCTGGGCCTGCTCAGCGCCTGGCTGTACCGTCGCTCCAGCCAGGCCTGATGCGCGATCTGCCTGCTCAGCCGGCGTTGTACGCCGGCTTTGGCTGTCGCCGCGGCTGCCCGGTCGAGACCCTGGCGGTATTGCTGCGCCAGACCCTCACCCGCAACGCCCTGCCCCTCTCGGCCCTGCGCGGCATTGCCAGCATCGAGCCCAAGGCCCGCGAGCCCGGCCTGCTGGCACTGGCCGAGCGCCTAGGGCTGCCGTACATCTGTTTCGATGCCGCGCATCTACTGGTTTTCGAAGCGCAGCTCAGCCAGCGTTCGCCCACGGCGTACGCGCAGACAGGCTGCTGGGGCGTCGCCGAAAGCGCCGCACTGGCCCTGGCCGGCGATAACGGCCGCCTGCACGTGCCGAGGCAGGTCCTCGGCAGCGCTACCCTGGCCCTGGCCATCGGCGGATAATCCGCCACTCTTCTATACAAGGAACCCCCATGACGGTCTATTTCATCGGCGCCGGCCCCGGCGATCCCGAGCTGATCACGGTCAAGGGCCAGCGCCTGATCCGCCAGTGCCCAGTGATCGTCTATGCCGGCTCCCTGGTCCCCGCCGCCGTGCTGGAAGGTCACCAGGCGCACACGGTAATCAACAGCGCCGAACTGCACCTGGAGCAGATCGTCGAGGCGATGCGCCAGGCTCACGCCAACGGCGAGGACGTGGCGCGCGTGCACAGCGGCGACCCCAGCCTTTATGGCGCCATCGGCGAACAGATCCGCCACTTGCGCGAACTGGATATCGACTACCAGATCGTCCCCGGCGTCACCGCCACCGCCGCCAGTGCCGCGCTGCTCGGCTGCGAGCTGACCTTGCCCGATGTGGCGCAGACCGTGATCCTCACCCGCTTTGGCGACCGTTCGCCAATGCCGGCCGGTGAGCAACTGGCCGACCTGGCCCGCCACGGCAGTACCCTGGCCATCCATCTGGGGGTGCGCCACCTGGCCCGCATCGTCCAGGAGCTGCTGCCACACTATGGCGTCGACTGCCCGATAGCGGTGGTCCATCGCGCCACCTGGCCGGACCAGGACTGGGTCAAGGGCACGCTGGCCGATATCTGCGAGCGCGTTGCCGCCAAGGATTTTCGGCGTACCGCGCTGATCCTGGTCGGTCATGTGCTGGGAGACGCGCCATTCGCCGACTCGGCCCTGTACCGCGCTGGTCACGCCCACCTTTACCGTCCAGGCACGTGAAGCGATTGCCGACCGGGGCGCGGCGTAGCACACTGGGTTTTCCAACTGGAAGGAAACCAAGACCATGCTCGAATTGCGCCCCAACTGCGAATGCTGCGACGCCGACCTGCCGGCCGAAAGCCCAGATGCGCTGATCTGCTCGTTCGAGTGCACCTTCTGCCGAGCCTGCAACGACCGGCACTTCCACCACCGCTGCCCGAACTGCGGCGGCCAGCTGGTTGCCCGCCCCTCCCGCGCCGGCAAGGTGCTGGACAACAATCCCGCCTCGACACAGCGTGTGCACAAGCCGCACGCGCCCTGCGCCTGAACCTCGTTTGTAGGACTTTTCTACAGGTTTGTGCAGGTTTTTCAACACACCTATACTCGCCTATTACCAAGGCTCCTGAATATCCGTAAGGTGCGCGCTGCCCAGCAAGTCCGCTGCTCAGCGCCTTTGATCATAGGCTGGAAGCGAGCTGCACTTTGACAGGAGCTACCTGAATGACATCCGTGCTGTTGGTCGATGACCACCACATTGTTCGACTCGCCGTACGCATGCTGCTCGAACGCGAACGCTTCACCGTCGTGGGGGAAACCGGTAAAGGCAAGGAGGCTGCTCGCCTGGCCGAGCAGACCAAGGCGGACGTGGTCATCCTCGACATCGGCCTGCCGGACCTCGACGGCATGGAGGTGATCAAGCGGCTCAAGCTGATCGACCCACCGCCCCGGATCATGGCCCTCACCGGCCAGCCCGCCGACCTCTACGTGCGGCGCTGCATGGACGCTGGCATCTCGGCCTTCGTCAACAAGGACGAAGACCTCGATGCCCTGGTCTTCGCCCTCAAGGCACTGGTCAAGGGTTACTCGACCTTCCCGCAGATGGCGGTCAACAGCAACACCCTGGAAAGCGAGACCGAGCGCCTGGCACTGCTGTCCAACCGGGAAATGGAAGTGCTGCGCCGGCTCAGCGCCGGCCAGAGCAACAAGCTGATCGGCGAGCAGATGAACCTCAGCGCCAAGACCATCAGCACCTACCGCGGCCGGATCATGGAGAAGCTCAAGGTCGAGTCGCTGGTCGAAATGGTGGACCTCGCCAAACGCAACAACGTGGCCTGAACCATGACTAAGGGGGCATCACTGTGCCTGCTGCTGGTCGCGTTGCTGTCGCCATCCGCACTGAGCGAGGTGCACAGCGAGCCCCGCCACCTGCTTGCCCGTGCCCTGAGCGCGGCGCCACCGCTGGCGTTGGCAGCGACCGACCGACAGTGGCTGAACCAACGCAAGCGCCTGGTGCTGGGCAGCTCGCGCCCGGACTATCCACCCTTCGACATCAACATCAGCCAGGCTGACTACGAAGGCCTCAGCGCCGACTATGCCGGCCTGATCGGCGAACAGCTCGGGCTACCCATCGAGGTGCGACGCTATGCCAGCCGCGCCCAGGCACTCGATGCCTTGCGTGCCGGCGAGATCGACCTGCTGGGCAGCTCCAATGCCTTCGAGGCCAACGATGCTGACCTTACGCTGAGCCTGCCCTATGCCGACGACTTGCCGGTTATCGTGTCCCGGCAGAACCGAAGCCTGCGCGTAGAGGACAAGCTTGAGGGTCTGCGCCTGGCCATGGTCGACCATTACCTGCCCATTCGCACAGTGCAGCAACTCTACCCCCACGCTCAGCTCAGCCTCTACCGCTCCACGCTCGCCGGTGTGACCGCGGTGGCGCTGGGGCAAGCCGATGTCTACCTGGGTGATGCCATCAGCGCCGACTACGTGATCGCCAAGGGCTTCCAGGAAAGGGTCAAGGTCGATCATTTCGTTCAGATGCCGGCCAGCACTTTTGCGTTTGCCCTGGCTCGAGACAACCCGCGCTTGCTGCAACTGGTCGACCTCGCCCTCGGCCGCATCTCCGACAGCGAACGGCTGAACATCCTTCGGCGCTGGACGGGCGGCAGCACCAGCTTCCTGCTCGACCGCCGCCTCGACGCCCTGACCCACGAAGAACGCGAGTGGATCGCCCGGCACCGGCAGGTCAAGGTGATGATCAACACCACCCTCGCCCCCCTGAGTTTCACCGACGCCCAGCAGCAAGCACGGGGGATCGCCCTGGATTTGCTGGAGCGCATCGGCCTGCGCACCGGCCTGCAATTCCAGATCGTCGAGTCGGAGTCATTCGAGGACATGGTCGAGCAAGTCGCCCAAGGCAAGGTGGACATGATCGGTGCTATCGGCTACGGCGTGCATCGTGCCCAACGCCTGCGCTACACACGCCCCTACATGATCAGCCCGCGAGTGCTGGTCACCCGCCAGAATGCACCGCCACTAGACACCAAGCAGCCGCTGCAGGGGTTGCGCGTGGCACTGCTGCGCGGCTCGCCATTGCTCGACGACCTGGAACGCCAGGTCGTCGGCCTGCGTACCGTGGAGGTCGAAAATCCCTTGCAGCTCATGGAGGCGGTGGCCAACGGCGATGCCGACGTCGCCATCAACTCGCACGTCAATGCCGCCTACTTCATCAACCAGGCTTTCAGTGGTCGCCTCAAAATCGCCGGGTTACTGGGCGATGAACCCGCCCTGGCGACCTTCGCCGTCAGCCCCGCGCTGCCACAACTGCAGGCGATCCTCGACAAGGCGTTGCTGAGTATCCCACCTGATGAGCTGGAGCAACTGGTCAATCGCTGGCGCACCAACGCAGTGGCCAGTGACAGCCCCTGGCGCAATTACCGCACACTGGCGCTGCAGGTCCTGGTGCTGGCCACGCTGCTGCTGGCCGGCGTGGTGTTCTGGAAAAGCTACCTGCGTAAACTGATCCAGCAACGCAGCGAGGCCCAGCGTGCCCTGCAAGAACAGCTTACGCTCAGCCGCGGGCTGCTCGAACAGCTGCGTCAGGCCAAGGACGACGCCGAGCAGGCCAGCCGGGCAAAAAGCACCTTTTTGGCGGTCATGAGCCATGAGATCCGCACACCGATGAACGCCGTCATCGGGCTGCTCGAAATGGCCCTGGAGGACAGCCGCCACGGCCACAGCGACCGCCAGGCGCTGGAGGCGGCCCACGATTCAGCGATCGGCCTGCTCGAACTGATCGGCGATGTACTGGACATCTCACGCATCGAGGCCGGCCACATGACCTTGCAACCGGTGGCCACCGACCTGGTCGAGATCGTGCGCACCACCCTGAGGGTCTTCGAAGGCAACGCCCGTCTCAAGGGGCTCAACCTGCGTGCTGTACTGCCCGATACCTGCGCCTGGGCGCTTGCCGACCCGTTGCGCCTCAAGCAGGTACTGTCGAACCTGCTGAGCAATGCGATCAAGTTTACCGACCAGGGCCAGGTCGATGTGTCATTGGTGGTGACCCCGCTCGACGGCGACCTGCAGCACGTCACGCTGCAGATCAAGGACAGCGGTGTAGGCATCAGCTCCAGCGACCAGACACGGCTGTTCACCACCTTCTCCCAGGTCGATGGCCGCCAGGCGCGCCAAGGCGCAGGGCTGGGACTGGTGATCAGCCGCGAGCTGTGCGAGCTCATGGGCGGCGAGCTGCGCTTGCACAGCATCGAAGGCCTGGGGACCCAGGTCGATGTCCACCTCACCCTGCCCGCTGCCGAACCCGCCACCCGGGAGTCGCTCGACCGCGCCTCGATCGAAACCGGCAGCGGCCCCCTGCGCGTCCTGGTGGTCGACGATTATCCGGCCAACCTGCTGCTACTCGACAAGCAACTGCGTTCGCTGGGCCACCAGGTGACTCTCGCCGATCACGGCAAGACGGCGCTGGCACTCTGGCAAGTCGGTCGTTTCGACGTGGTGATCACCGATTGCAGCATGCCGGTCATGGATGGCCATACGCTGGCCCGCAGCATCCGTGCCGAGGAACGCGAGGCTCGATCACCGGCCTGTCGCATCATCGGCGTCACCGCCAACGCCCAGGCCGAAGAGCGTCAACGCTGCCTGGACAGCGGCATGGACGAATGCCTGTTCAAACCGATCGGCCTGCAGGCGCTCAGGGCATGCCTGCCACTGGCCACCACCCTGCCCGATCAGGTCGACATGATGCCACGGCCCAGCGGCTTCGACCTGGCCGAACTGCGCCACCTCACCCAGGACGACACTCAGTTGACCCGACGCCTGCTGGAACAACTGGCGCAAAGCAGTGCCGAGGACCTGCAGGCATTGCATGCGCTCGGCGCAGATCCGTCACCCGAGGCCCTGGTGCCCGTTGTCCATCGGGTCAAAGGTGGCGCGAAAATGCTCAAGGTCAGAGGTGTCAGACAGGACTGCGAAGCCTTGGAGCAAGCCATCGCCCTAGGCCTGCCCGTGGATCAATTACTCGCCCGGTTGCGGGCGAGCCTGCAAGGCCTGGAGCTGGAGCTTCGCCAGAGCCTCAGTGCAATTGAAGGGTCGAACTGATCTGACTGATGGCGTCCACCACGTGCCGTGATCCCTGCTGGATCTCCATGATCACCGTGCCGGCCTCGTTGGCCAGCTCCACGCCCAACCCCGTGCGGGTCAGGCTCGACTGCATGCTGGCCACCGCGGTCAGTGACAGGTCGTGATTCTGCCGCACCACCTCGACGATCTCCAGGGTCGCCTTACTGGTGCGCGCCGCCAGGTTGCGTACTTCGTCGGCGACCACGGCGAAGCCTCGGCCATGCTCGCCGGCCCGGGCCGCCTCGATAGCGGCGTTGAGCGCCAGCAGGTTGGTCTGGTCGGCGATGCCGCGGATAGTGAGGACGATCTGCCCGATCACCTCGGACTGCTTGCTCACCGCATCGATGGTACGGGCGGCGTCGTTCAACTCGGAGGAAATCTGCTCGATCACCTCCACCGCCTGCTGCACCACCTGGGTGCCCTTGCGCGCGCAGGCGTCGGTCTGCATCGAACTGGCATGGGCAGCATCGGCGGCGGTCTGCTGGGTGCTGATCTGCCGGGTGATGTCGCTGGCGAACTTCACCACCTTGTACAACCGGCCCTTGTTGTCGAAGATCGGGTTGTAGGACGCCTCCAGGTACACGGTCTGGCCCTGCTTGTTGATGCGTTCGAAGCGGTGCGAGTGGTACTCGCCGCGGTTGAGCGAGGCCCAGAAGTCGCGGTACTCGGCCGACTCGCGCTCATGGGGCAGGCAGAACAGCCCATGGTGGCGCCCGACTACTTCCTCCAGGCGATAGCCCATGGTATCGAGGAAATTCTGGTTGGCCTTGATTACCCGCCCGGCCGGGGTGAACTCGATTACCGCCATGGAGCGGCCGATGGCCTTGAGCAGGCTTTCGCTCTCATGCTCCTCGATCACATGGCGGGTGATGTCGGAGGCCACCTTGATCACGCTGGTGACCTGCTGGCGCTCGTCGATCACCGGCATGTAGCTCGCCTCCAGCCATACTTCGCGGCCCGCCTTGTCCAGGCGCTCGAAGGTACCGCTGATGGCCTTGCCCTGACCCAGCTCACGCCAGAGTTGCTGATACTCGGCACTCTTGGCGTAGGTCGGGTCACAGAAGATCCGGTGGTGCTTGCCACGTATCTCATCGGCACTGTAGCCCATGGTCTTGCAGAAGTGCTCGTTCGCTTCGAGGATCGTGCCATCCGGCGCGAACTCGATCATCGCCATGGAACGGCTGATCGCCGCCAGCTTCGCCTCCATGCCCGCCAGGGCTTGCCGGGCGCGCTGGATTTCGACCAGATCGGACTTGCGATGGTATTCGAACATGGGCCGGGGCTCCTGTATCCACGGGATGTCCTGAGCATAGATCGGCCCAAGCACCATGCAAGCGATCTGATATCACTTTTGGATTATGCATTTGTACCGTCTGTCTGCCCGAGGCCTCAACACCTACCAGTCGAGCCCGGGCGACCTCCTCCGGCCGAGCCATGCGTCCAAGCGAAGTGTCTTGCCATAGTGATTCAGCGCGGCCTTGAGCCAGGGCAGCGCCGCCGTCACCATACCGACCGTGCCCAGCAGGTCGGTTTCGAAGCCCTGGCGCCATAGCGGCACAACGCCTGCAGGCGCCGGTGATGCGGCGCATGGCGACACGGGCAATGCGCTTGCTGTTCGACCTGGTGACGTGCCGACACACCACGAGGCTCAGCGATCTCCGGTTGAAAGTCTGCGAACCAATCCACCCGGTGCAGGCGGCCCTTCTATAATCCCCAGGTACCCGCAGCGCGATGCTGCCCCTTCAGAGGGATACACATGAAGATCGTGGTCACCAGCATCTTCGTCGACGATCAGGCCAGGGCCCATGCCTTCTACCACCATGTCCTGGGTTTCGAACCCAAGCACGATATCCCCATGGGCAAGCACCGCTGGCTCACACTCACCTCCCCCAACGACCCCAACGGCGTCGAGCTGCTGCTCGAACCCGACGCCCATCCCGCGGCAAAAATCTACAAGGCCGCGCTCAAGCAGGACGGCATTCCCGCCACCTCCTTCGGCGTGCGCGATATCCAGGCCGAGTATGAGCGGCTGTGCAAGGCCGGCGTGCAGTTCACCCAGCCGCCCACGGCCATGGGCCCGGTCACCGTGGCCGTGTTCGACGACACCTGCGGCAACCTGATCCAGATCGCCCAGCGGCATTAGCCGGCAGGCCCGCACCTTATACTCGCGTGGTTTTCCACGTGGACTGCTACATTGCTGAACTAACCCGGCGCAGCCAGAACAAGGACAACCCATGCGCTTCGAATTCAGCGAAGTACTCAACGACCTGATCGACTATTTCCTGCTCGGCGATATCCAGTTGCTCGAACAGTTCAAGGAAGACCACGACCTGCCCGACGACCTCGCCCGCGCCTTCACCCGCGGCGACAGTGGCGACCTGGCGGTGGCGCAGGGGGTAATCCTGCCCCTGGCCGGAATCGACAACCTGCCCTACCGCATCCTGTTCACCCTCGACGAGCCCACGCCGGCACTGCTGGAGCCCGGCAGTCGCCTCAAACATCGGCGCGCAGGGTATGTGCTGCGGATCGAGAACCGTGCGCTGATGCTGTTCACCTGGCGCATCCTGCAGCACTTCACCAACAAGGCCTTGGGCGACCTGCTGGCACGCTACCAGGAGCCGGGGCGACCGATCATCGAGCTGGACAACGGCTGGTACACGGTGGAAGTACTGGCGGGTGCCGTGGTGCGCGATGGATTGTATGAACCGGCGTTCGAGTTCGTGCTCAAGAAGGCGTATGCCAAACCGCAGACCTCGGCGGTGGATGTCGGGTACCGGTATACCTTGCGTGGATACTTCGACTGACCGACAAGCCCGCTCCGCGTATGCGGGGAGCGGGCCAGCAGGCAGTCAGGTGTGGTTGATGTCGCGATCCTTGGTCTCCGGCAGGAAGAAGATCCCCAGCACCGCCGTCATCACCGCGATCACGATCGGGTACCACAGCCCGTAGTAGATATCCCCGGTCGCCGCGACCATGGCGAAAGCCACCGTTGGCAGGAAACCGCCGAACCAGCCGTTACCGATGTGGTACGGCAGCGACATGGAGGTGTAGCGGATCCGCGCCGGGAACAGCTCCACCAGCCAGGCGGCGATCGGGCCATAGACCATGGTCACGTAGATCACCAGGATGCTCAGCAGCAGCAACACCATCGGGTAGTGGATCTTCGCCGGGTCGGCCTTCTCGGGGTAGCCGGCCTCCTTCAGGGCCGCCGTCAGGGTGGCGGTGAAGGCATCGCTTTGGGTCTTCAGGTCAGCCGCGGCCAGGCTGCTGCCCTCGAAACTCGGAATCACCCGCTCACCGATGCGGATCTGCGCCACGCTGCCGGGCTCGGCCTTCTCGTTCTCGTACGGGATCGCCCGCTTGGCCAGCAGGCTCTTGGCGATATCGCAGGAGCTGGTGAACCGGGCCTTGCCCACCGGATCGAACTGGAACGCGCACTGCCCGGGGTCGGCCACCACCACCACCGGGTTCTGCTCCTGGGCGACGAACACGTCCGGGTTGCCGTACTCGGTCAACGCCTTGAAGATCGGGAAGTAGGTCAGCGCGGCGATGATGCAGCCAGCCATGATGATCTTCTTGCGCCCGATGCGGTCGGACAGACTGCCGAAGACAATGAAGAACGGCGTGCCGATCAGCAGCGAGCCGGCAATCAGCAGGTTGGCGGTCTGCGGGTCGATCTTCAGGGTCTGCAGCAGGAAGAACAGCGCGTAGAACTGCCCGGTGTACCACACCACCGCCTGCCCGGCGGTACCGCCGAGCAACGCCATGATCACCACCTTCAGGTTGTCCCAGCGGGCGAACGACTCGGTCAGCGGCGCCTTCGACGCCTTGCCTTCGGCCTTCATCTTCATGAACACCGGCGACTCGTTGAGCTGCAGGCGGATGTACACCGAGATCGCCAGCAGCAGGATCGACAGCAGGAACGGGATGCGCCAGCCCCAGGCCTCGAACGCCTCGGTGCCCATGGCAGTGCGGCAGGCCAGGATCACCAGCAGCGACAGGAACAGCCCGAGGGTCGCGGTGGTCTGGATCCACGCGGTGAAGAAGCCGCGCTTGCCCTTGGGTGCATGTTCCGCCACATAGGTGGCGGCGCCGCCGTACTCGCCGCCCAGCGCCAAGCCCTGCAACAGGCGCAGGGTGATGAGGATCACCGGCGCGGCCACGCCGATGGTCGCGTAGCTGGGCAACAGCCCCACCACGGCAGTGGACAGGCCCATGATCACGATGGTGATGAGGAAGGTGTACTTGCGCCCGATCATGTCGCCCAGGCGGCCAAACACGATGGCGCCGAACGGCCGCACGGCAAAGCCGGCGGCGAAGGCGAGCAAGGCGAAGATGAACGAGGTGGTTTCGTTGACCCCGGCGAAGAAGTGCTTGGCGATGATCGCCGCCAGTGATCCGTAGAGGTAGAAGTCGTACCATTCGAACACGGTACCAAGGGAAGAGGCAAAGATGACTTTGCGCTCCTCCCGGGTGATGCCACGTTGGGGCGCGCTACTGCCCGTGGATGCGCTGTCAAGGACCGCCATGGGTCGCCTCCGTCTGGTTGGGGTAGACCGGAGTGCTCCATCAGATCCCAAAGCACGCACCCAGGCCCAAGGGCATTACAGGCTGCGCGAAACACGACGAGGCATCGGCCCCGAATCGCGGCAAGTCACTTCAAGCATAATCGGCCTTTGAACGATATCCACTCGCATGAGTGTTTATGGACCAATACGGATAGGAAGCCTGGGATGAACGAACGACAGGACAGCGCTTGGCGAGGTCGACTCTGGCTGGCCGATGACCACTGCCTGTTGCTCGGCACGCCGGGCCGAACCAGCGTCCACGCCCATTATGCCCATCAGGTGCTGCTGTCCCTCGAGGGCGAGCTGTGCGTAGAAATCGCCGGCGAAAAGCGCTGCGGCCGTTCGCTGGCCATCGAGTCGCTGCAGCCCCACGCCATCCCCGAGCGTCAGGCGCCCTGCATCACTCTGTTTGCCGAGCCCCTGGCGTTTACCCTGGAAACTTTGCTCGACGTCTGCCAACAGGCGCCCCGTGATATCCCCGGTCTCGCCCAGGCGTTGCGTCAGGCGCCGCGCCGCCCATTGGACCCGCGTCTGGCACGATCCCTTGCGCGGATCCGGGCGTTGGACGAGCAGCGCCTGCCAGCCACGGCACTGGCTCAGGAAGCCGCACTGTCGATCAGCCAACTGGAGCGCCTGTTCAGCGGCAGCCTCGGCCTGTCGGTACGACGCCTGGTGCTGTGGCAGCGTCTGCGCCAAGCCCTGCGCCAGGCGCTGGCCGGTGCCTCCCTGACCGAGGCGGCCATGGCCGCGGGCTTTGCCGACTCGGCGCACCTCTCCCGCAGCCTGCGTCAGCAGTTCGGTATTCGCGCCAGCGACGCCCTGCGCCACCTGCGTTCAGACGCGCTGATCTAGGGCCTGGCGCAGGCCGCGTGGCAGCGGCGCTGGCGGCTGCGCCGTGGCCGCCGGTCGAAACGGCTCACACAGCTGTGCCAGGTAGGTTTGCGGGTAGTCCGGGCGATCGCCGATACCCATGTCGTCATCGGCCAGCCCATAGTCCGGCAGGTGCAGCGCGGTCCCCAGCAGGCGATCCCACAGCGGGAAGAACAGGGCGAAATTGACGTCGCCCAGCCTGCCGTACTTCAGGTGGTGCAGCCGGTGCACGGGCGCCCAGGCGAACAGATGGCGCAGGCCACCGATGCGCATGTCGACATTGCTGTGCTGCAGCAGCAACTGCACCGAGATACTGAACGCCAGCAGCGCCGCGACATCCTGTGGCAAACCCAGCAGCAACAATGGCACCACACCGCCCAGGGCCTCGGCCAACTGGTGCAGCGGATGCTTCATCAGGCCATTGAAACCGTACAGCCGGGTCACGCTGTGATGCACCGCGTGCAGGCGCCAGAGTAACGCGCTGCGGTGGCTGGCGTAGTGCACAAGGGTGATGCCCAGGTCGGCCAGTGGCAGCGCCAGGAGCAATTGCCACATTACCGGCCAGTGGCTGGGCCACAGGCTGCTGGCCGGCAGCCAGCCGGCAAACAGAGGAATGACGGCGATACTGGCGACATTGAGCGTTTCGTTGACCAGCGCGTGCAGGCCATCGCGTCCGCCCTCCCCGCCGGCCTCGCTCCAGGCGGGCTTGTAGGGGTACAGCGCTTCGCAGGTGAATGACAGCAAGATGGCAACGCCGAGCAGGGGCAACAGCCAGAGGATGTCGGCACCGAGGTTGATCAGCCATACGGCGGTGGCGATGAACCCGAGGAAAAAGCATGGGGCATAGAGGATGCGCATGGAAGGCTCCGAACATGGATGGAGCCCCAGTGTTGCCCGGCAACTGAATCAGGCGCTTGAACGAACGGCGCATCCGCTGCCTCAGGCCAGCAGGCAGCCTGCGATCATTCGCCTTTTCGCGTCGCCAACTGACGGCGCATCTCGTCATTGGCGCCCTGGGCCTGCGCCAGTATCGCTCGCAAGCCCTGCACCTGGGCGTCACGCTGCTGCAGTTGCTCGTCCAGCAACCGGCTCTGGGCCGTTGCCTGGCGCTGCTCGGCGAGCAGGCGCTCATTGTCGCGGTGCAGGCGGGTCACCTCGTCCTGACGAGCGATGGCCCCCTGTTGCAAGGTCTGCAATTGCCCCTGCAACTGTCGCACCTGGGTCTCGTTCCGGCGTTGCTCCTGCTGGCGCTGTTCGAGGCTGGCGCGCAGTTGCTCGTCCTTGTCTGCCAAGCGCGCTTGCAATTCGCCCTGGGACTGGCTCAGACCAGCACTGCGCAGTTGTTCGGTTTGCAGGCTGGCCTGGCAGGAGACCAGGCGTTCTGACTCGGCGTGCAGCGCACCACTCAAGCGCTCCACCTGGCGCAACGCGTTGGCCAGGTCACGCTGAGCCAGTTGCAACTCAGCCTGCATCGCCGCGCAACGGGCCTCTGCGGCGGCCTCAGCGGCGTCGATGCGCGCCTGTCCTTCCTCCTGCAATTGCGCCGCCAGTCGCTCGACCAATCGCCCCAGGGGCTCACTTAGCGCCGCCGTGCTGCCTAGCATTTGCGCCGGCTGGCGATCAAGCTCTTTCAGGTAGCGGTGAATGGTGGTCTTGGACCCGGTATTACCCAGTTCGATACGTACCGCATCGATACTAGGGTGTTCACCCCGGGCCATCAGCGCTTGCCGCGCTTGGTAAACAGATGCCTTGTCGATGCCTATACGCGCCATTGCTCACTCCACCGTTACATACCATGGAATGTACCATGTAATTTCGGTGAATACTGCCTGCTCCACAGTGCCTTTTCAAGCGCGTCGATAGCAATCCGCTTGGATACCCAGCCCTCATAGATGAGATCTATCACCTCATCCAGCCTATCGATTTGACCGCGTCAAATTGCCTCAGCTAACGTGCCGCCCGCTTCGCAGCTCCCCCCCCTGCTGCCAAACCCCGACCCGCGGCCTGAGCCACCGTCCTTGCGTTCGAGTTGTTGATAATGTCTGTGAATACCCCCTCCCGGATCACCGAGCTGGTCATAGAAGCCGGCACCCGCAAAGCCCATCTGCCCACCCGCGCCACCCTGATCCTCGGATTCCTGGCCGGGGCATTTATTTCCCTGGGCTTCCTGCTGGCAATCCACGTCAGCACCATGATCCCCACGCCATGGGCCTCGTTCGGCACCCTGCTGGGCGCCGCGGTGTTCCCCATCGGCCTGATCCTGGTGATCCTGGCCGGAGGTGAACTGCTCACCGGCAACATGATGAGCCTGCCCCTGGCGATGTTTGCCGGGCGTATCCGCCTGTGGGCGGTCGCGCGCAACTGGGCCCTGGTGACCCTGGCGAACTTGCTGGGCGCGCTGTTCGTCGCCTATTGCTTCGGTCATCTGCTCGGGCTGACCGAGGGAGCGTACCTGGGCAAGACCCTGGCGGGCGCGACCAGCAAGGTCAGCGCCGACTTCCTTCACGCCTTCGTCTCCGGCATCGGCTGCAACTGGCTGGTGTGCCTGGCGGTGTGGCTTTCGTACGCCAGCCGTGAAATGAGCGGCAAGATCCTCGGCATCTGGTTCCCGATCATGGCCTTCGTCGCCATCGGTTTCCAGCACGTGGTGGCCAACATGTTCCTGATCCCGGCGGCAATCTTTGCCGGTTACCTGAGCTGGGGACAGTTGCTGGAAAACCTGGCGGCGGTATTCCTGGGCAACGCCGTAGGTGGCGCGATCTTTGTCGGCCTGGCCTACTACGTCTCGTTTGGTGTACCGGCGCAGGAACAGGGCGCGCTGCAGTAACCGACTTCAGCCCTCGTGGCGCCGGCGAAGCGCTGCACGGCCTGGCGACGGATGACTCAGCTGTCCTGGCCCAGCACGTAGCGGTCGAAGTGCTGGATATGCTCATCGAGGTTGTCCTCGAGCATCATCCGGTACTGCTCGCAGAAGTACTTCAGCAGTTCCTCCCGCGCAGCGGCCATTTCCTGTGCGGACTTGAAGCTGCGCGCGGTCATCCAGGCATTGAAGCGACTGGCGGCGAAGGTCAGCGAAGCGCTGACCTTGCCAAGATCCTCAAGCTTTTCGATCTGCTGGTTGGCCAGTTCGATATGCGCGTCGGCGCGGTCGTAGAAAGCCTGGTCGGTGGCTTGTGCCATGGAGATCTACCTATTGGAAAGGTTGAATTCAGGCCGTCTTGGCCTGAACGGTGAACAGGCTGGCACCCAGCGTCATGAACGAGACGCCGAACAGGCGATTCATCAAGCGCGCGCGGCTTGGCGCGGCCAGCTGGTTTTTCAAGGCCTGGGCCAGGGTGACGTAGAAAGCGTGGGACAGCATCGAGCACAGGGCGAAGGTGACTACCAACAGGGCGAGCTGGCCCTCGGCGCCGTGGCCGGTGCGCATGAACTGCGGCAGGAAAGCGGCGAAGAACAGGATCGCTTTCGGATTGGTCAGCGCCACCGTCACGCCATTGAACAGCAGCCGGC
The DNA here is from genome assembly GCF_057480955.1 of Pseudomonas sp. P65(2024). NCBI lineage: Bacteria > Pseudomonadati > Pseudomonadota > Gammaproteobacteria > Pseudomonadales > Pseudomonadaceae > Pseudomonas > Pseudomonas sp. P65(2024). The sequence goes on along the minus strand of NZ_JBLIYX010000021.1, from coordinate 33,195 downwards.
GATTGCTGGCGATACCCTTGGCCGGCTGCTCCAGCTGGTCGAAGGCGCTGCTGCGGCTCTTCCACTGCTTGATGCCCAGGTAGATCAGGTAGCTCGCGCCCAGCACCTTGAGCAGCAGGAAGGCCGTGGCCGATGACTGCAGCAGCACCCCAAGGCCGGCACTGGTGGCGGTTGAGACCACCAGCAGGCCGAAGGCGTTGCCAAATGAACCGAGCATCGCCCGCCTCGGTCCGTGGGACAACGAATTGGACAGGGCCATGATGACCCCGGGTCCTGGCGACAGGGTCACCAGCATCGAGACAACGACAAAACCGAACCAATCGTGAAGCGACATCCTTGTACATCCCCGGACCGATAGCGTGAGGCGGCGACTGTAACAGGATGCTGCGCCCAGCGGAAAGGCGAAGGACAGGTGTTTCGTGTGTCAGCTCAAGGCTGGGGATCGGCCCGTGGCGTCCCCGCCCCGCTGTTGCGCATCAATGCTACAGGCCACGAAATCCTCCTGACGCAACACCACCAGCGCCACCAGCGACGCCACGCCGGTGCCCACGTAGAAATACCACGGCGCGGTGATATCTCCGGTCACCTTGATCAGCCAGGTGGAGATCAGCGGCGCGCTGCCGCCGAATACCGCCACCGGAATGTTGTAGGCCATGGCGATGCCGGTGGAACGGATGCGCGTCGGCAGCAGCTCGCTCATCAGCGCGTAGGTCGACGAAGCGTACAGCCCGAACAAGATCGCCACCGCCATCAACGGCCAGAACAAGGTGGCCGGGGTGGCGCCGGGCGCGGTCTTGAAGAACCAGTACATGGCCAGGGTCGCCAGTGTACCGATCACCATCAGGAATGGCTTGCGCCCGTAGCGGTCGGTAAAGGCGCCGCCGAATGGCATCACCAGCGCCGCCGACAGGCTGGCGACGAACACGTAGAGCAAGGTGGTGCCGCTGTCGAACTTCAAGGTGTTGGACATGTAGGTCGAGGCGAAGGTCAGCACCAGGTAGAAGATCGAGCTGTGCAGGGTGATGATGAAGAACACCAGGGCGATCGAGCGCTTCCACTGCCACACCTCGCGCAGCGGCGCCTTGGAAGTCTGCCCGGCTTCCACCAGGGCGAGGAACTCCGGGCTGTCCTCGAGCTTGAGGCGAATGTACAGCGAAATGAAACCCAGGGGGCCGGCAATCAGGAACGGAATCCGCCAACCCCAGTCCTGCATCAGTTCGGCGCCCAGCGCCCAGGTCATGCCATTGGCCACGGCGCCGCCCAGCAGCAGGCCAAGCACCGCGGTGACCATCAGCCAGCAGGTGGCGAAGCCGCGGCGACCAGGGCCGGCGTACTCGGAGATGAAGCTGGTGATGGTGCCGATCTCCCCCCCGGCGGAAAAACCCTGCACGCAGCGGATCAGCACCAGGATCACCGGTGCGGCGATGCCGATGCTGGCGTAAGTCGGCAGCAGACCGAGCAGGAAGGTAGAGCCGGCCATCATCACCAGCACCGTGATCAGCGTGCGGCGGCGGCCGATCTTGTCCGCCAGCGGACCGAAGAACAACCCGCCCAGCGGGCGGATGAAGAAGCTCAGGGCGAAGGCCGCGAAGCTCGCCAGCAGGCTGCTGGTGGGGTCGTCGGAGACGAAGAAGGCCTTGCCGATATACAAGGCCAGGAAGCCGTAGACGCCGTAGTCGTACCACTCGATCAAGTGGCCGGTGGTGGCGCCGATAAAGGCGCGGCGCCGCTGGCGCTGGGTGTTGCCGGGTGACATGCCCATGTCGGGAACTCCTGTCGTGGTGCTTTCCATGAAAAGTGGCGGGTCAGTGGCGGGCGAACGCCCCGTCGGGCTCCTGCAGCCACTGGCGTACCTGGGTCTTGAGAATCTTGCCGTAGCTGTTCTTCGGCAGCTCGGCGCAGAACAGGTACTTCTTCGGCTTCTTGAACGAGGCCATGCGCGCCAGGAACCACTGGTTGAGCGCCTGGGCATCAAGGCTGCCTGGCGTGCGCGGCACGACGAAGGCTACCACCGACTCGCCCCATTCGGCGTCAGCCTCGCCCACCACGCAGGCCTCGAACACCTCGGGGTGCTGGACCAGCACTTCCTCGACTTCGCGCGGGTAGATGTTGCTGCCACCGGAGATGATCACGTCCTTGCTGCGGTCGGTCAGGGTCAGGTAACCGCGCTCGTCGAGGTAACCGATGTCGCCGGTACGCAGCCAGCCGTCCACCAGGGTCGCCTGGGTGGCCTGCGGATTGTCCCAGTACCCCTGCATCACCACCGGCCCACGCACGCTGATCTCGCCGGGTTCGCCGGCCGCCTGCGGCTGGCCGGCGCCATCCACCACACGCACCTCGACACATGACTGCGCCCGCCCCACCGAAGCGGCGATGGCGGGCCAGCCTGCTTGCGCGCGGTCGGCGATAATCTCACGCGACAGCGCGCTGATGGTCATCGGGCATTCGCCCTGGCCGTAGATCTGCACCAGCCGCGGGCCGAAAGTGTCCAGGGCCTCGGTGAGGTCGGCCAGGTACATCGGGCCCCCGCCATAGACGATGGTCTTGATACCCCCGCCGTCATAGCCCTGCTGGCGGGCCTGCTCGACCATGCGCTTGACCATGGTCGGCGCGGCGAACAGGCTGACCTGCCCCAGCGTCTGCGCCAAGCCGAACAGCTCGGCGGCCTGGAACCCCCGGGACAACGGCACCACGTGCCGGGCGCCGCAACGCACGTGGATGAAGTTGTACAACCCGGCGCCATGGGACATTGGCGCAGCGTAGACCACGGCATCGCCGGCGCTCACCGGGTCGACATCCAGCGGGTAGCACAGCGACATGGCGATCAGGTTGCCATGGGACAGCATCACACCCTTCGACCGCCCCGTGGTGCCGGAGGTATAGAACAGCCAGGCCAGGTCGCTGTCCTGGCGCGGATGCGGCTGCGCCAGTTCATCGTTGTCGAGCGCGCCGGGCGCAGCCAGGGCAGGCACGGCGAGCTCACGGCAACCGTCCGGCAGGGGCGCGCCGGCGAAGACCTCGCCCTCGTCGGTATGGATCAGGCGCGCTCCGGCGTTACCGACGATCCAAACCGCTTCCAGGGCATGCAGCTTGCTGTTGATCGGCACCGCCACCGCCCCGCTCCACCAGATGGCGTAGAGCAGTTCCAGGTAGGCGCAGCTGTTCTTCAACAGCAGCGCCACCCGGTCGCCCGGTTCGATGCCATGGGCGTGACGCAGCTCCAGCGCCCGCGCCCGAACCCGGGCGGCGAACGTCCGGTAGTCGGCGACCTGGCGCGCCCCCTCGAACAGCGCCGGGCGCTCGGGCCAGCGCTGGGCCGCATCCTGCAGCCAATGAGCGATGTTCATCCTCAGACCCTGACGGCTTGCAGCACGCTGGCATAGTTGGCCACCGCCATGCCGCCCATGTTGAACAGCAAGCCGAACTCGGCGTTGGGCACGCCCAGGCCGATGGGCTTGCCGGTCAACTGGGCGAAGCCCAGGGCATGCATCGACACCCCGGTGGCGCCCACCGGATGGCCCTTGGCCTTGAGCCCGCCGGACAGGTTCACCGGCAGCCGTCCACCCTGGCGCACGATGCCGTCGTCCAGCGCTCGGTGCCCTTCGCCCCTTGGCGCCAGGCCCATGGCTTCGTAGATCAGCAGTTCGGCGATGGTGAAGCAGTCGTGCACCTCGGCGAAGCTAAGGTCGTTCAGGGTCACCCCTGCCTCGCGCAGCGCCCCGTGGATCGCCCGTTGCGGCCCCTCGAAGGCCAGCATGTCGCGGCGCGACAGTGGCAGGAAGTCGTTGACCTGGACCATCGAGCGGATCGCCACCTGGCGCCGCATCGACCGGGCACGCTCGGGCGAGGCCAGGATGATCGCCGCCGCGCCGTCGCTGATCAGCGAGCAATCGGTCAGGCGCAGGGGCGCGGCGATCAGCGGATTGCTGGGTGACACCTGGTTGCAGTGTTCGAAGTCCATCACCCGGTGCATCTGCGCCAACGGGTTGCCCATGGCATTGGCGTGGTTCTTCACGGCGATGGCGGCCATCGACGCCAGCGGGCTGTGGTAGCGCTCGGTGTACTGCTGCGCCACCTGGCCGAACAGCTGGGCGAAGCTCAGCCCGGCTTCCGCCAGGGCGTTCTGGTAGCCGGCACCGGCCAGGGCCCGGGTGACCTCGACCGTGCTGTTGCCGGTCATCTTCTCCGCGCCGACCACCAGCACCAGGTCGGCGGCGCCGCTGCGAATTGCGTTGATCCCGGCCTGGATCGCCGCCGAACCTGAAGCGCAGGCGTTCTCGCAGCGGGTGGCGGGCTTGAAGCGCAGTTGCGGATCGGCCTGCAGCATCAGCGAGGCCGGGAAGCCGTCGGCCACCAGGCCCGAGTTGAAGTGGCCGAGGAACAGCGCGTCGATCTCGGCGGCGTCGATGGCCGCATCCTGCAGGGCATCGCGGGTGACCTGGACGATCAGGTCCTCGAGGTTCAGGCCATCCAGGCGGCCGAAGGGACTGTGCGCGGCGGCAACGATGGAGATGGAATCGTGGAGCATGGTGGTTTTCTTCTGTCCTTGAAGCGGGTATTGCATACAATGTGGCAGTACCCGATTCCCACGCTAGTTGGGGCAACTACGTACGCGAGTAAGTAGTGAGCCGTACGGGACATGCCCCCAAGCACCGAGGCAGGAAGCCTGATGACCGTACCCACCCACGCCTCCCCGGACCTGGAACGCCTGGCGTTCCAGGTTTCACCCGCGCCACAGCTGATCACCGGCCACCGACGCATGCTCGACTGCAACGAGGCCTTCGCCCGGCTGTTCGGCTATACCCGCGAAGAACTGCGCGGGCATCTGACCTTGCTGCTCTATCCCTCCCACGCCGACTACCAGAGCATCGGCGAACGCAGCGAGCACTGGCTGCGCAACGGGCTGGGCGCTTTCTATTCCGACGAACGCTTCATGCAGCACCGCAACGGCGAGGTGTTCTGGGCCAGGGCCCAGGGCTTCACGCTGACGGTGGACGATCCGTTCAAGCTGATGATCTGGCATTTCGAACGGCTCGACCGACAGCCGGCGCCGACGGTGCAACTGACACCACGGGAGCGTGAGATCTCGCTGCATATTGTCAACGGGCTGACCTGCAAGGAAGTGGCGCGGCAGCTGGGGATATCGCATCGGACGGTGGAAGTGCATCGGGCACGGTTGATGAAGAAGTTGCAGGCCAAGAACAGCGCGGAGTTGGTTTCGAAGATCATCTTCATCAGCTGATCAAGGGCCAGGAACCAGCTTGTGCTTCACAGCAGCCACTGGAGCTGCGTTGCAGCCCCAGCTATTGCAATCCCTTCACCACACCGAGACAATGCGAGCAATTACCATTTACATCATGGACCTCGCCCTATGTCGACGCTCGACCGCTCGGCGCTTCACCAGCTATACAGCGAAAACAACGGCTGGCTGAAAAGCTGGTTGCGCGCGCGCCTGGGCAATGCCGCCGATGCGTCCGACCTGGCCCACGACACCTTCCTGCGGGTCATGACCGCCCGCAACCAGACGCCCATCCGCGAGCCGCGCAGCTACCTCAGCGCCATCGCCCGCGCGCTGCTGATCGACAAGGTTCGTCGCCGCGCCATCGAGCAGGCCTACCTGCAGGCCCTCGCCCTGCGCCCGGAGCTGGTCGAAGTGTCGCCGGAGATTCGCCTGTCGATTATCGAGATGCTGGTAGCGGTCGATGCACTGCTCGACGAACTCGGTCCCAGGACCCGCGACATCTTCCTCGCGGTGCAACTGGAGGGGCTGACCTATGCGGCGGTCGCCGAACGCTTCGACGTCTCGGTGACCACGGTGAAGAACCATCTGATCCGGGCCATGACCCGCTGCCTGCTGGTGGTCGACAATTGAGCGCCGAACAGTGGACCTGAAGACCCTCGAGGCCGCCGCGACCTGGTACGTGCAACTCAATGACGGTGCTGGCGACACAGCACGGATCCAGGCCTGGCGCGATTGGCTGGCGGCAAGCCCTGCGCATGCCGAAGCCTGGTCGCGGGTGGAGAAACTCCAACGCCAGTGGTCAACGGTGCCGCGCCAGGCTGCGCTGGCAGGCCTGGGCGCGGCTCAGGCGCAACGCCGCGAAGTGCTCAAGGTACTGGGACTGCTGCTGGCGGTCGGTGGCGGTACCTGGTTGGCCAGCGAACAGGTGCAGTATCGCGCCCTGCTCGCTCAGCAGCGCACCGGCAGCGGAGAGCGGCGCTCACTGCGCCTGGACGACGGTTCGCAACTGGAGCTGAACGTCGACACCGCACTTGACGTGCACTTCGACGCCCACGTGCGGGCGATCCAGTTGTATCGCGGCGAGATCCTTATCAGTACCGCCCGTGACGCCGCCCGCCGCCCGTTCATCGTGCACACCGACAACGGCAGCGTGCGGGCGCTAGGCACGCAGTTCAATGTGCGCCAAACAGCGCAGCAGACACAGGTCGGAGTGTTGCAGTCCGCCGTCGAGATACGCCCGCAACGCCACCCCGACCAAGTGTTGCGCCTGGACGCCGGCCAGCAGGCCGGATTTGATCGCGACGTGATCGGCCGTACCCAGCCCCTGCCCGCTGATTCCGCGGCCTGGGTCCAGGGTATGCTCAGCGTCAACGACTGGCGCCTGGGGGATTTCATCGCCGAACTGGGCCGCTACCGCCCTGGCCTACTGCGTTGCGCGCCGTCCATCCAAGGCATGCGTATCTCCGGCTCATTCGCCATCGACGACACCGATATCGCCCTGGCGAACCTGCCCAAATCCCTGCCAGTGAAGGTGCGCTACCTGAGCCGCTACTGGGTCAGCGTGGAGCCTGCCTGAGCCCTGCACGAAAAAAAGTTTTCCGCAATCTTGCTGATTTCGATTCTCGTCCGTCCATGACACAAGCCGCGACGACAGCGACTTTCCGCCATGACACGCAAGGATCACCCAATGCCCGCTCCCCACCCCACCGCCCGCCTGCGCCTGGCCGTCCGCCGGTTCGCCTTTGGCCTGTCCCTCGCCAGCGTGCCCTGCGCGCTGCTCGCGCCGGCCCATGCCATGGCCAGCAGCCAGAACACCTACCATATCGCCGCCGGCCCCCTGGGCAATGCGATCACCCAGTTCGGCGTGCAGGCGGGGGTAACCATCTCGTTCGACACCGAGCAGACCCGCCACCTCAGCACCGCCGGGCTCGACGGCAGCTACAGCGTCGAGGCAGGCCTGCTGCGCCTGCTCGCCAGCAGCGGGCTGCAAGCCCAGCGCCAGGGCAACGGCGGCTATGTGCTGGTCCCGGCCGACAACGGAACGGCGATGGAACTGGGCCCGTTGACCATTGACGCCAATCGCCTCGATGCCACCAGCGAGGGCACCCAGTCCTACGCCGCGCGCGCGGTGACCATCGGCAAAGGCGTGCACAGCCTCAAGGAGACGCCGCAGTCGGTAACCGTCATGACCCGCAAGATGCTCGACGACCAGAACCTCAACACCCTCGAGCAGGTGCTGGACAAGACCCCTGGCATCACCGTCTACGACTCGCCCATGGGCGGCAAGTACTTCTACTCCCGTGGCTTCAACCTCGACGGCCAGTACCAGTACGACGGCGTGCCGCTGGATGTGGGCGGCAACTATGTGCAGGCCAACAGCTTCTCCAGCGACATGGCCTTCTACGACCGGGTCGAGATCCTCAAGGGCGCGGCCGGCATGATGAAGGGCTCCGGCTCCTCCGCCGGCGGCGTCAACTTCGTGCGCAAGCGCGGCCAGGACAAGGCCCACACCACGCTAACCTTGTCCGCCGGCACCTGGGACAACTACCGTGGCCAGGTGGACGTGGGCGGCCCGCTCAACGAATCGGGCACCGTGCGCGGCCGCGCCGTGGCCACCCTGCAGGATCGCCAGTACTTCTACGACAACGCCAAGCGCCAGGATCAGGTGCTGTACGGCGCCCTGGACTGGGACGTGACGCCCGACACCACCCTGGGCGTGGGCCTTGCCTATGAAGACGTCGACGCCTCGCCCTGCTACCACGGCCTGCCCCGCTACGCCGACGGCAGCGACCTGAAGCTGTCGCGCTCCACCTGCCTGGGCGCCAGCTGGAACGACCAGCAAAGCCAGCGCACCACCGGCTTCGCCGACCTCAAGCATCGTTTCAACGACGACTGGACGCTGAACTTTGCCTCGGTCTACACCCACAACAACCAGAACATCGAGTACGGCTACGCCGAGGGCGCGGTGCCGGTGGGCGCCGGCAGCGCCGGGATCCGCCGCTATGCCGGGCGGTTCGACTACGACCAGGATGACTACGGCTTCGATAGCTACCTCGACGGCAAGTTCGAGGCGTTCGGCCTCGAGCACGAGCTGATCGTCGGCGCCAACGCCAGCCGCCAGCAGACCCACGATTACTTCGCGCTGATGGGCCTGAGCGGTACCCAGAACCCGTTCGATCCGTCCCCGGCCTTCCCCCATCCGTCCAAGGACGCGTTCCTGAGCGCTCCCAGCCGCGGCGGTAGCGTCCCCACCGACTCCACCACCACCCAGTACGGCACCTACGCCACCCTGCGCCTGAAGCTGGCCGAGCCAGTGACACTGGTGCTCGGTACGCGGGTGAGCTGGTACCGCAACAAGAGCGATTCCTACACCCAGGCCTGGGACTACTGGGTACACAACCGCAGCCAGGAAAACGGCCAGGTCACGCCCTTCGCCGCCGTGCTCTACGACCTCAACGATGAGTGGACCGTCTACGCCAGCTACGCCGACATCTTCCAGCCGCAGAGCAATCTGGTGAATGCCCAGGGCCAGGCCCTGCAGCCCAAGACCGGCGCCAACTACGAGCTGGGTATCAAAGGGGAGCTGTTCGGCGGTGCACTGAACACCGCCTTCAACCTGTTCCGCACGGTCGAGGAGCACCGCGCCGAAACCGACTTCGCCGACACCTGTCTGGGCTCGGGCGACCAGTACTGCTACACCGACAGCGGCAAGGTCCGCGCCCAGGGCTTCGAGGCCGAGGTCAGCGGCTCGCCCATCGAACGCCTGCAGTTGCTGGCGGGCTACACCTACACCCAGACCAAGTACCTGAACACCATCAACCAGACCGACCCGACCGAGCTGACTTTCAGCTCCAGCTTCATCCCGCGGCACATGCTCAAGGTCTGGGGTGACTACCAGCTGGACGGCGCGCTCGAGCGCTGGACCGTCGGCGCCGGGGTTTCCAGCCAGAGCGACAACTTCCGCCGCCAGGGCAACCTGAGCATCGAGCAGGCGGGTTACACCCTGTGGAGCGGCCGCGTGCAGTACCGCCTCGACGAGCACTGGAGCCTGGCGCTGAACGGCAACAACCTGCTGGACAAGCGTTATTACTCGACCGTGGGGGCTACTGGCTGGGGTAACTACTATGGTGAGCCGCGCAACTTCATGGTGACGCTCAAGGGGAGTTTCTGATGGGGGCAGGATCGGCGTTGTAAGCGTCGGGTCTTTCAGGGTGTTCGCCGCAAGCCTTGCAGCGAACACCTGGAGGCCTTCACTCGGTCAATAGCCCCCGCAGCCAAAGACCTTGAGAGGGCTGCACGCCGACCACTCATTGTCCGCGCTCCGCCCCCGGTTCGAGGAAAGCCGCAACAGCGCTGGCAAATCGCTCCGGTTGATCGAGCATGACGAAATGAAAACTGTCATCGATGCGGGTGAAATGGATATCAGGTGTCGAGGCATAGGCCCGACGGAACGTTGCATCGACGCTGGATGCAGGCACACCGTAAAAAGCGTCGTAGGCATACACGACTTCGACCGGCGCGCTGATGCGACCGAGTTCGGGACGCAGATCGGTGATCATCAATTCATATACGGCGTCCGCCACAGTCTTGCGATCGGAGCTGATCCCCGCAGAAACCAGCCCTGGTCTGACCGCCTCGGTCTTGGCGAGTCGGGCGATGGATGCCTTCTGCATCGCTTCACTCTGCTCCGGCGATGCCGCCAACAGCGAACTGCGCATTGCTGCAGCCTGCACGGTAGCAGTTTCGCTGGTGGCCAAAGGGTCAATCAGCAACGTATAGAACGGCAACGCATCGACGATCATCAAGCGCCCAACCTGATCGGGATGACAAGCCCCCAGCATCAATGCAACCTCTCCCCCCAGCGAATGCCCGATGATCACGGGGGCCTCGATATGCTGGGTGCGGATGTAATCAGCAATTGCCTCGGCCACTGGAGCGAGCACTTTCCCTTCGCTATCGGTCACCGCAGGCGAACCGGCAAAGCCTGCGAGCTGCACGAGGTGAAGGCGGTGGTCCTGGCGTAACCGAGTCGCCAGGTCAGACCATACCTCACGAGACGATGCCAGTCCCGGAATCAGGATCACATCCCTGCCCTCGCCTTCGACCTGGACCGAGATACGCTGCTGATCAGTGGGTAATGGAGACGATGGCTGGCCGGGTGACGCCGATAGCGACACCGACATCAACGACAAGGTGGTCCCGACTGCCGCGAGGATCATTGCGATACGCATCGGACTCCCCTCTCCAGACGATGTGCTGCTTGATTCATGGCCACTCCTTTGACTGATGAGAGCTAGGCACTATACGGACTTGTCGCCACGATAGAAGGCGTTGAGGGCACTCGAGCATGCTCTGGGTCGGCGCGGCTGCCCACCCAGACCACCGGCCTCTGTTTCACACCTTCTTCAATATCCCCATATGCGCATCATCCATCAAGGCCTTGGCCATATCGCTCAGGTAATGCGATGCCCAGACCAGCACCGGTTCGTTGTCCATCACACCAATGAAGGAAGCCCGGCGGGCGCTGTCGAGCAGCACGGAAGCCTGCTCCATGGCGTGGCTTGCGCAGTTGCCGGGCTCGACGCGGAACAGACGCATACCTTTGGTGGCGCCTTCCAGGCAGGTGCAGCTGCCGACGGTCCAGCCGAGCTGGCCGTGGTCTGCTGGGGTTTCGTTGTCCATTTGCGAAATCCTCTCTCGTAGAACAAACCGTGACTCATTGATTTAGCTAACCCCTGAGCGGCCTTGTGTCGCGAAAGGGCTGCGCAGCGGCCCCGGCAATTTTGATTGCGGCGCGGAACCTGGGGCCTGTGGCAGCTCTATCAGTGCAATGTGTATGACAGCGGTCGCGCACTCATCTGGAGCTGGGCCAGTGCCGACTCCAGCAGCGTGCGGGTGGCATCAAGCTCGTGCATCATCGTCAGCATCACCAAAGTGGCCGGTGATTTGGGCAGGTGGCTGAACGACTGATGGGCGACGGCCAGCGCGCACATGACGTACTCGGTGGCTTGGACGAGGGTATCTTCAAGGAGATGAGGGGATTGAGCGGACGGGGGTGGATCCGGGACGATCTTGAGCATGATGAAATTCTCTAGTTGCGCTGATCGGACCGCAGCCCATCGCTTGCAGGCGATAGGGTGGCGGCTACGTACGGGCCTGCAAGACCGGGGCAACTAGAGTAAGCCCGGCTGACCCGAAGGCCACCCGTACGCAGCCACCATAACGCACTGCCAGTGGCTTGAGACCAATGGCAATGGGTGGCGCTGATCTAGTTGTCCCGCTCAGGCTTGCAGACCCGGCCGCTACTTTTTGCAGCGACCCAGCGAGACTAGACCTCTGTTGGAAGGCGTAAAAGCGGCTAAAGCATGCTTCGGAAACGGACTACTCGAAATAGGGAAAATCTGATTAATCCCTGTAGGACGCGACGCGGGGTCTCTCCCCTGCCCCTCTACCCAGCCGTGCCGTTGGGCGTGGGGCTGTTCGTGACGCGGCGTCGGTTCACGGAGGTGGGCTGAAGCCCAGGTCAAGCTCTTGCAGGAGATCGCCGTGCCCTATGGGCTACGCAGTCGTGCAGGAAACAACGTTACAAGCATTACCAACGTGGAAGCGGGCTTGCCCCGCGATGCGGCGTATGGCACCGGCATTGCCGGTGATCGCGGGGCCAGCCCGCTCCCACGCAGCCCAACAACCAGATTGCATTGAGAACAGCGCCTTGGGTCAATGTCCACTTCGGATCGATCAGGCAGCCCCCTTCGCCTGCTGTTCCAGATGTACCTGCAACGTCGGATCGATCCCCAACGCACTGGCCAATTCATCAAGGTAGGCCCGCTCCGCATCCTGCTGGTCATCCACCAGCATCACACTGGCCAGGTACATTTCCGCAGCCATGCCCGGGTCCTGGGCCGACTGCGCCACTTCGGCAGCATCGAGGGGTTTGCTGACTTCCTCATCCAGCCACTGCTGCAGTTGCGGGTCGCTGGTGTGACGTTTGATTTCGGCGTAGATCAACTGTTCTTCCTGCGGGTCGATGCGACCGTCAGCCTTGGCTGCCGCAATCAGCGCACGCAAGATCGCATGGCTGTGATCCTCGGCCTCGGGGCCAGACAATTGATCCACGGTACGCACCGCCTGTTGCGGCGCGGCCGCCTGGCTACGTTGCCAGCTTTGATAAGCCTGGAACGCCATCATGCCCAATGACGCCAGAGCTGCGTAATTGACGCCGCCAGCAGAGCGTCCCTGAGTGGAAGCGCCAGCGTTGCCACCGCTGCCACCCAAAATGCCGCCCAGTAAACCACCAAGGCCACCACTGCCACCTGCGGTACTGCCGCCGCCAAGCAGCCCTCCCAACAAGCCGCCCAAACCGCCCAGGCCATCTTGCGCTGACATACCGCCGCGCCCTTGTTGCGCTTGCGAACCCTGCCCGGCCCGAAGCAACTGCTCCAGTAGATCACTCGTGTTCATGGCACCGCCCTCGGTCGGTAGTCGTCGCCCAGACAAGCAACGATAGCCCCCGCAAGGCGAACCGCCATTACCGTCTGGCCGACGGGTAAGCGGGGGCTTTCCGAGTGCAGCGAAATAGCACGAACGCTCCCTTCGATTTGAACCGGAAGCAGGAGCTGGACCGCCTCTATTGCGGTAGTTTCGCGATCACCTTGATCTCGAAATCGAAGCCGGACAACCAGGTCACGCCAAGAGCGGTCACCGTAGGATAAGGCGCTTCGCCCCAATACTCGGCCGCCACTTCCCAGATGGTTTCAAACTTCGAGTCGGGATCGACCATGAAGATGGTCGTATCAACCACATCCTCGAAACTACTGCCGGCCTCGGCCAGGATCGCGTTGAGGTTGGCGAAGGCCAGGCGAACCTGCTCAGCGAGGTCAGGCTCGGCCGAGCCGTCCTTACGGCTGCCGACCTGACCGGATACGAACAGAAACCCGTTGGAGCGAATCGCCGGCGAGTAGCGGTGCAGCTCGTACAAAGCATGGCGATCGGGTGGAAAAACGACATCACGTTTACTGGACATTGCCTACCTCGTTCTGGGTCATCGCGGCCCGGTGTTTACGGTGAGACCACTATAAAAAGGCCACCTACCTGGATAAACGGGCAGTTCTGGCCAGGACTGTTTGTATACTCCAAACAATCCAGGTGCGAACGAGGCGTGGAATGGACCGATTCGATGCAATGCAGGCGTTTGCCCGAGTGGTGGAAACCGGCAGTTTCACCAAGGCGGCCGCCACCCTGCACATGAGCAAGACCACCGTGACGCAGCTCATTCAGCAGCTGGAAGCGAGGCTGCGCGTGCGCCTGCTCAACCGCACCACACGCAAGGTCAATGTCACCGCCGATGGCGCGGCCTACTACGAACGCGTGGTTCGGCTACTGATCGACATGGACGACGCCGAGACCAGCTTGTCCAGCGCGTCCACGACACCACGCGGACGGCTGCGGGTGGATGTCCCCAGCCCGCTGGCGCGAATGCTGCTCATACCCGCCTTGCCGGAATTCTTTGCACGTTATCCGGAAATCCAGCTGACCGTGGGCGTGAGCGATCGCATCGTCGACATCATTGGTGAAAACATCGACTGCGTGGTACGTGGCGGCGAGATCACCGATCAGTCCCTGGTGGCAAGGCATGTGGGCGATTTGAAACTCGGTATCTATACCACGCCCGGGTACTTGCAGCGCTTCGGGACACCGGCACACCCGCGTGAGTTAGCGGAAGGCCAGCACAAAACCATCGGCTTTCTCTGGTTTCGAACAGGCAAAACCTTGCCCTACGTGATGCAGCGAGCTGAGGAGCGCATAGAGGTCCAGCCCCGTCCGCAACTGACGGTCGATGACGGCAATGCGTACCTTGCCGCCGGTCTGGCTGGCTTGGGGATGCTCTGGCTGCCGCAGTACATGGCCAAACCGCACCTTAACAGTGGGGAGCTACTGCCGCTATTTGAAGACTGGCATATGTCGCCAATGCCGATGTACCTGGCTTTCCCGCCGAATCGCCATGTCAGCGCCAAGGTTCGGGTATTTATCGACTGGATAATCGAATTGATGGCCGAGCATGCGCCAGTGATTGGCTGAAACAGATGCAAGGCCGCTGCACCGAATTTCCGCTGTTGCCCGTTTCTGACAGTGCGGCAGAGGCCAACTATGGGTCGTTAGCGGCATTTCGTGACCGGCCGCTTCCGACCCATAGCAGTCCTTGGCGCAGGCCGGTTAACGATACATGGCTGACTTGTAAAGGTGCAGCAAACGGCGAGTAGACTGCCAGCAGCCAATCGATCTGCACGTTACTCTCCAATCAGGTCTAGTCACTGAACTCCCACTTAAGTATTGGGAGATGCCGGAGCTCGCCACATACTGGACGCGGTACATCGCGCACATGCTGTGCACCGAGCAGCTCGTAGAAGCCCCGTGCCGATGGGTCCGATTCCACCGCTAGCGTATTCACGCCCAGTCCACGCGCCACAGCCAGAGCATGCCCCACCAGGCGCCGTCCGTAACCGCTTCCCATCGACTGTGGGTCGACCCAGCAATGCTCCAACTGCCAGCCATCCTCGCCGCTCTCAAGCCCATAAAAGCCCAGTAGTTGGCCACCCGCTGCGACCAGCACTGCGTAGTGGAAGGTCATTTGCTCGGGGCGGAAAGTCAGCGCTGCCTGCCATGCCTTCATCCAAGTCTCGGGGTATCCCCAATGGGCCTTGCTGCGCTGAGCCAAAGCACTGAGTGCCTGCGCATCAGACCCGCGGGATGGGCGAAGGATCGGTGTGTCGTCCTCCAGCAGAGCTCGCCCCGCCGGGTCAGAGGCCAGCAGGCTGTACTGGTGCAGGCTGAGGAAGCGCCCGTTCTTGTATTCCACATCCCGCAGGGTTCCCTCAAACACGAAGCCGACCCGCTCCAGCAAACGAATACTGGCGGGGTTCTCCGGCTCAACATCTGCGTGAATGCGATGTACGCCGAGGGTGCCCAGGGCGAAGCGGAGGATGGTGGGCAGGCAGTCTTGCATCAGCCCTCGGCCCCAGTGTTCCGGCATCAGCCAATAGCCGATATCCAAGCTACGATCGGAGTGTGACCAATCGTTGAAACCACAAGCGCCTATCAGTTCGTCCCGTCCCGGGAAGGTAATGCCCCACCAAATGCCCCGGTGCTCTTCCAGCAGAGCGTCATACCAGCGCATCTGCTCGTCCGTCGCTTCGAGGCTGTCGTAAGACACGCCGTAGTGGGCAACAACCTGCGGGTTAGAAAGCCCGGCAAAAATCGCCTCGGCGTCATTGCGATTAATCCGCCGCAGCGTGCAACTGGGCAGGAAGAACTCGGGAAACTCGATAGCAAGGTCCATCATAAAAAATCCGCAGGGCTGGGTCAGTGCAAAAATGGTCGCAGCAAAGGGCGCGGGAGTAAAAGGACAGTCAGGAAGCTATTAGGCGGAACAGTCCAATAAAGAGTAATTGAGTGATTACTGGCAGGGGGGGTAGCCAGTTGGTGCTATTGGTCACCGGCGGCTATGGGTCGATAGCTGCCACTCGCAAGTGACCACAGTCGACCCAAAGCGGCCCCACTGCCTTTCGTCATACTTGACTATGTGTTCTAGCCTTTCGTGAGGTCATAAGCGTTTGGCACATAGTCGCCACTTCTGGGATGGCCGCAGCCAGCGTGGACAATACTTGATGCATTTCCTGAGCATCTGGAAATGGATATACATCCAGGCTCATGGCAATCCTAAGCTTGCGCGGATCTTGCTGTTCTCTGAGCCACGTCTCGACCTCACGCGTCATTGCCGAACCGTTATCGTTTGTTTGCCAAGCCAACAAATTGAAAAGTTCGGCCACCAGCTCTTCGGGCACTGTTCGGGGTATTTCTGCGAAGAGACGATTGGCTAGGTCAAGCTCGCCAAATACGCTTACCACGTCATGCACCGCGTCAAACGCCTGGGTGTATTCGGCTACGTTGCGCTCGATTTTAATGATGTCGAGCGCTTGTTTTAGCGATGGGTGCATATAGTCATTCCATGGTGTTGCAGGAGTGTTTGACTATGCGGCCATGCAGACCCAAGGCATCGTCAGCGCGTTGAGCAGCGGTGTCGCAACGTCTCACACCTTAGAGGCAAGCGTTCAGGCCGAAAAGAATTATCTTATTACCTTTTTCAAGCGACCGCTTCTGGCCGACTTCTGCCTGTTCCCACCGTCTGCTCTGGGTCGAAAGCAGCCAGACACGGATAACTGCTCTCGTCCCAGAGCTGCCCTTGGCGGAGCACAGATAACAGCCAGCAGCGGTCGACACAAACCAGCCCGGTACAGATAATCAACGTCTCACAGGGATGCCCGGGAACGAATGTCATGGACTGTCTTTCGACGCTTATCACTGACCGGCTGGTTCTCACCCCCCTTCAGTTAGAGGATTCACCCATCATTCAGGAGCTGTTCCCCTGCTGGGAGGTGGTTCGCTATCTGGATCGTCGTGTCCCATGGCCGTATCCAGAAGACGGGGCGCTGATCTATGTCCGAGATATCGCCCTGCCTGCAATGGCAGCAGGTCGTGAATGGCACTGGATGATCCGCATGCGCGACGATGCTAGCTGCACCCTGGGTAGCATCAGTTTGTATGATCAGCCTGGAAACAACAGGGGCTTCTGGCTCGCACCACAGTGGTGGGGAAAGGGCTACATGCGCGAGGCATGCCGGATTATCAATGCCTATTGGTTCGAGACACTGTCGCGTCCGGTCATGCAGGTTCCCAAAGCTGTTGCCAATGACGCATCTCGCAAGGTCTCGACACATGAGGGTATGCGCTTGATAGACGTGCGGGCAGGAGATTTCGTATCTGGACGGATGGAGGTCGAAATATGGGAGATGACTCGTGCTGACTGGTTAGAAAGATCGACTGCCAGTCGCTAGTGCTTTACGTCAGAGGTTGAAGCGCGGGCAGCCGCCCCCGCACCGAAGTGCGGCGTTGGCTTGCCATTTTGGCTTTTCAGGAAGGGAACAGCTTGCTCAGACAGCTGAACTTTTTCTTATAGGAACGTCGGGCTTGCAACGCCTCTTCCAGCGTCACCGCAACGAAGCGGGCCTTCTGGTTGGGTTGCATCTGGCCGACCAGGTCGAGGTCGGCGCTGATCACCGTGCCGATCATCGCGTAGCCGCCACCGGACACCGCATCGCGGTGCAGGATGATGGGCTCGAGCCCTGCCGGCACCTGGATCGAGCCGATCGGGTAGCAGCTGTCGACAATGTTCGAAGGATCGGAGCCGGCGCCGAACGGCTGCTCGCGAGGCTGGAAGCTCAGCGGGCTGCCACCCTTGAAGCGATAGCCGATGCGATCTGCCTCCGAACCGACGGTCCAGGCTTCGGCAAAAAAGCTGTCCGCCGCCGCCAGGGTCAGGCGGTCGTAGTACAGCCCCGGCACCACCCGCAGGGTGATCTCCCCTCCCAGCGACTGACGCAACGCCATGGGCAGACTCGCCCCGGCACGCCCCTTGCCGCTGGCGGTGCCGATCGGCAGTTCATCACCCATCACCAGCCTGCGCCCCTGAAAGCCACCCAGCGCCCCCAGTGCGTAGGTGGAACGACTGCCGAGCACCACCGGCACATCGATACCGCCGGCCACCGCCAGATAAGCCCGCGCGCCAGCCTTGGGGAAGTCGAAACGCAGCACTTGTCCGGCCTTCACTTCGAAGGCGGTGTCCAAGTGCATGTCCACGCCATCGACCTTCGGCGTCATCTGCGCACCACATACCGCTACCAGGGCGTCCTGCTGAAATTCCAGCTCCGGCCCCAGCAAGGTGCATTCCAGCGCCGCCGAATTGGCCGGGTTGCCCACCAACTGGTTGGCCGCGCTCAGGGCGTACTGGTCCAGCGCCCCGGAAGGCGGGATACCCAGGTGGTAGTAGCCTTCGCGGCCGAGGTCCTGCACCGAGGTGGCCAGACCGGGTTTGAGCACCTTGATCATGCCAGCACCTCCTGCAGCGACTTGGGATAACCGATCGGGTCGGCGAGGAACGCATCGAGCGAGAACTCCACTGGACGGATGCGCAGATCAAAACGCCCGGCTTCGACCTCGGCCACGGCGTGGTCATAGGCATCGCGGTCCATTGGCTTGAACTGCACGATGTCGCCGGGGCGGAAGAACACCATGTGTTCCTTCAGGTACGCCAGGTTCTGCTGCGGGTCGTAGATCGGTGCCGGAGTGACGCCAAACATCTGGTAGCCACCGGCGCCACGTACCGAGTAAATGCAACCGAAGCAGCCGCCATGGCCCAGGGTCTGTTTCGGTGTGTCGGTGCGGGGTCGCAGGTACTTGGGCACCTGCAATTGCCGTTCGCGCTCGACCATCTGGAACATGAACGGCAGGCCCGCCACGAAGCCCACCATCGAAACGAACCACGGCGCGCCACTGTGGGCGGCGATGAACGCCTCGACGTCGGCCAAGCCATTGATGCGCGCAGCGTACTCCAGGTCCGTGGCATTCGGGTCCTGGTGGCGGTCGCGAAAGCGCATCAGGGTTTCGTGGGTCCAGGGATCGTTGTAGAGCACCGGGATCTCGATGATCCGGGTGTGCAGGGTGCGCTCGGCCACGGCCTGGGCCTCGGCCCCCTTCACTGCTTCAAGCAGATCTGCCGGCGCGATGCGATCCGGGTCAAAGCGGATCTGGAACGAGGCGTTGGCCAAGCACACGTCGAGCACGCCATCGAGGGCCAGACGCTCCACCGCGCGGGTGACCGCCATGCCCTTGAAGAAGGCCTCAAGGGACATGCTGTCGCTGACTTCGGCAAACAGATGTTCGTCGGCGCCAAAGCTGTAGCGAATCGGACTGCTCATGCTGCACCTCCGCTGCGGCGCTCGGCCAGCCAGGTTTCCAACGTGCCGGTGTGGAAATCGGCGGTGTGCAACCAGGGTTGCTCCAGCAGTTCGCCGTGCAACGACAAGGTGCTGGCCATGCCGGTAAGCGTGGTCTGCTCGACCGCCAGTCGCGCGCGGGCCAGGGCTTCGGCGCGGTCACGGCCATGAACAATCAGCTTGGCCAGCAGCGAGTCATAGTAGGGCGGCACCCGGTAGCCTTCATACAGATGACTGTCGACCCGCACGCCCTCGCCTTGTGGCCAGTTCAGCGCTTGCACAAGCCCTGGGCTTGGGAAGAAATCCCGTGCGGGGTCTTCGGCGTTCAGGCGCATCTGCAGGGCCGCGCCGTTGATTGCGATATCGCTCTGCTTGAGTCCCAGTGGCTCGCCACCGGCAATGCGCAGCATGGCCTGGACCAGATCGATACCGGTGATCAGCTCGCTGACCGGGTGTTCTACCTGGATCCGTGTGTTCATCTCGATGAAGAAAAACTCGCCGGTGGCGTCATCGTACAGATACTCAAGGGTGCCGGCGCCCTTGTATCCCAGCGCCTCGGTCAGGCGCACGGCGCTCGCGCACAGAGACTCGCGCTGCTGGGCATCGAGGATCGGTGACGGCGCTTCTTCGAAGATCTTCTGGCGGCGGCGTTGCAGCGAACATTCGCGCTCGAACAGGTGCACCGCCTGCTTGCCGTCGCCCAGCACCTGCACTTCGATATGCCGGGCCTTGCCGATGAAGCGCTCCAGATACACCGCGCCATTGCCAAAGGCGGCCTGGGCTTCGCGCTGGGAACGGGGGAATTCTTCGCGCAACTGTTGCGGGTTTTCCGCCAGACGAATGCCGCGTCCACCGCCTCCGGCCGAGGCCTTGATCAGCAGCGGGAAACCGACGGATCTGGCGGCCTCGAGCGCCGACTCCACATCGAACAGTTCATCGGCAGAACCGGGCACCACCGGCACGCCCGCCGCTTGCGCGGTGCGCCGGGCTTCGGCCTTGTCACCCATGCGGCGGATGGTCTCGGGGCTTGGGCCGACGAAAATCGCGCCAGCGGCGAGTACCGCTTCGGCGAATTCGGCGTTTTCCGAAAGAAAGCCATAACCGGGGTGCACCGCAGTGGCCCCGGTGGCCTTCAGGGCACCGAGCAAGGCCTCGACATTGAGGTAGCTCTTGTCAGCGCGGGCCGGGCCAAGGATGTGTACTTCGTCGGCCATGCGCGCGGCCTGGGAATCGACGTCTGCTTCGCTGCACGCTGCCACGGTTGGAATCCCGAGCGCTTTCGCGGCACGGATGATCCGCACGGCGATCTCGCCACGGTTGGCGATCAGCAGTTTACCAATGCCTTGAGTCATGGTTGTGCCCTCACGCATCTTCGAGTGTCGCGATGACCTGACCCGGCTCCACCGGATCACCGTCTTCGACCAGAAATGCGTCCAGACGCCCTGCCGTACCCGCGGTCAGTTCGGAAAACTGCTTCATGACCTCGATCAGGCCAATCACCGTGTCGGCACTGACGTTGGCACCGGCCTCGACGTAGTTCGGCGATTCCGGGGTGGCTTTGCGGTAGAAAGTTCCCGGCAATGGGGTGATGACGGTGTGCTGCGCCATGTCTGTTCCTCTTGGAATAGTTGTAGAAAGGCAGGCAAAAAATCTGTGTATCGAGCAAACCCTGGCGTCTGTGCGCCAGGTGTCTTCGGTGGCGTTATCGCGGTGCGCGCACCTCGATCCCCGCGCCATCGAGCGCTTTGCGGGTGGCCTCGACCAGAGCCAGGGCTCCGGGTGTATCGCTGTGCAAGCAGATGGAGTCGAACTCGATCGCCAGGTCTTCACCTTCCACCGTGCGCACCACGCCCTCCTGACAGGCACGCAGGACCCGCGCAGCGACCTGCGCGGGGTCGTAGGCACGCACATTGCGGGTGAAGACGATGGAGCCGCTGATGTCGTATTCGCGGTCGGCATAGAACTCGCGGATCACGGGCTGGCCGAGCTCAGTGGCGATACGCCAGATCGTCGAGTCGGGCATGCAATACAGCAGCAGTTCAGGCTCCAGGCGCTGCAGGTTTTCCACCAGCAAGCGCGCCGCTTCTTCGTCCCGGGCCAGGTGCATGTACAGCGCACCGTGCGGTTTGATGTGCTGCAGGGCCACGCCTTGCGCTCGGGCGAGCTCACGCAGGGCCCCCAGCTGGTACAGCATGTCGTCCACCAGCTCCTGGGCCGATGCATGGATGTGGCGGCGGCCGAACCCGACCAGGTCGCGAAAGCCCGGATGGGCACCGACGGCCACGCACAGGCGCTTGGCCTGCTCGACCGTGCGGCGCATGGTGCCGGGGTCGCCGGCATGGAAACCGGTGGCGATGTTGGCCGAGCTGATGAAGCCCATCAGTTCGTTGTCGACCCCGTCGCCGATCGTCCACGGACCGAAGCCTTCGCCCATGTCCGAATTGAAATCTACTGCCTGCATGACACGTGCTCCTGACGCTTGTGACTTCATGCAGAGCACGTTAAGTTCCAGCCACCCCCTTGGGAAGATCTATTATCTGAGGGGGCATCTTCTGAAAATCAGATACCTCATCAAGCGGAGTGTTCATGTCACTGACCCTGCGCCAGGTTCGCTACTTCGTCGCCACGGCCGAGATCGGGCAAATCTCCCAAGCTGCGATTCATCTGAATATTTCCCAGTCGGCGGTGACCACTGCAATCAAGGAACTGGAGGGCATGCTCGGCACGCTACTGTTCCAGCGCTCGGCCCAGGGCATGAGCCTGACCGATGCCGGACGGCACTTTCTCAATCGGGCCTACGTGATCTTGCGCAGCGTCGAGGACGCCCTCAACAGCCCACTGCCGGACGTTCGCGCCACCGGCCTGTTGCGGGTAGCGGCCAGTTACACGGTGATCGGTTACTTCCTGCCCCATCACCTGCAACGCCTGGAACACTGGCACCCGGACGTGGCCATCGAAGTGCACGAACGGGAGCGCCAGGCCATCGAGCAAGGCCTGCTCGAAGGCGAATTCGACATGGCGGTGGTGCTGACCTCGAACCTGACCCACCCGGACATCGTCTCGAAAACCCTGTTCAATTCCGAGCGCCGGCTGTGGCTGCCCAGCCATCACCCGCTGTGCGAGCGCTCGGCCGTGAGCCTTGCCGACGTCACACAGGAGCCGTTCATCCTGCTTACCGTCGACGAAGCCGAACAAAGCGCCATGCGCTACTGGGAACATGCCCAGCAGCAGCCCAACGTGCGAATCCGCACCAGCTCTGTGGAGGCAGTGCGCAGCATGGTGGCCAACGGCAGCGGCGTGGCGATCCTCTCCGACCTGGTACATCGCCCCTGGTCGCTGGAAGGTAAACGCATCGAAACGGTGACCATCACCGACAAGGTCACCCCCATGAGCGTCGGCCTGGCCTGGCATCGCGAGCGGGAATTCAGCCCGGCGATGCACGCGTTCCACCATTACTTCCACGATGCATTCCTGGCGCCGCAACAACTTTCCGCACGGCGTTGAAAGCAAGCAAATGCCCCTCATCCATCAGGCCAATCATGCCCCGCGCCCTCCTGCATTCTTGTCGCTACCCAATTAATCCCATATGATACTAAGTCTCATTTGCACCAATTTCGTGACAGCTCATGGCATCTATCGATACCGCTCAGCTCACTGCTCTTTACCAACAGCAACACCGCTGGTTGCGTAGTTGGCTGTATCGGCAATTGAGCTGCTCACACCGCGCCGCTGATTTGATGCAGGACACCTTCATGCGCCTGTTGGCCAGCAACGAGGCGCTTGAGATCCGCCAGCCTCGGCCTTTCCTGGCCAAGGTGGCACGCAGTGTCCTGTCCAACCACTACCGCCGCGCACGCCTGGAAAAAGCCTATCTGGATGCGCTCCAGACCGAAGACAAAAGCGTGCTGCCGGACCTGGCGACCCAACTGATTATTTTCGAGACGCTGGTTCGACTCGACGAAGCGCTGTGCGAACTGGATGTCGCCGTCAAAAAGGCTTTTCTCTGGTCACAACTCGATGGGCTCAGCCACGCAGATATTGCCGAGCGACTGGGTATTTCAATCGCTACCGTCAAGCGCCATATCATCAAGGCGGGTGCGCGATGCATGCTGGTGACGGAAGCACTGTAATGACTATCACCGCAAACGCCTTTGGCCGAGAATCCTCGCTATCGCCAAAAATGTGTGAGGAGGCGATGGAGTGGTGGCTCGATATGCAGGAGGCCAATTTCGATTCACCCGCACAGGCCGCATTCATGGCGTGGCGTAGTGAACACCCCTTGCATGAACTGGCCTGGGAAAAAGCCTTGGAGTTGGGGGCGCAGCTCGATTCATTGCGCACCCAAGGCGATCCAGACCTCGCCCGACAGGCCCTGTTGCTTCCCTCCCAGGAAGGGCTGAGCAGGCGTCGGGCAATAAAGGGCCTGGCCTTGCTGTTGGCTGCAGGTACCGGTGCCTGGCTGAGTCGAGACAGCGAGTTGATGTCGCGCATGAGTGCCGACTACACCACGGGCGTGGGCGAGCGCCGACGTGTTGCGCTGGCCTCGGATCTGTCGCTTGAACTCAATACCCGTAGCGCAATAAATGCTCGCACGGCTGACCAGCGCTGGCACCTTCGATTACTCAGCGGCGAGGTCCTGATCAACACCGCCTTGAACCCGGCGCTGTTTATCGAAACCGCACAGGTTCGGGCGCAGGCGTCCTCGGCGCGTTTCACAATGCGGCAGTTTGACAATGGCTCAACCCAGCTGGCGATCTATCATGGCTCGCTTGAAATAAGCCCGACCCAAGTCAACCTCTGGACCACTCTGCAAGCCGGGCAGCTGGCGCGTTTCGGGCCGTTCGGGATACTCGATCAGGGGGCAATGCAAGCATCCTCTCCCGCCTGGGCCGAAGGCATGATCGTCGCCAACGGCCAACCGCTCAAGGCGTTTCTCGACGAACTTGGCCGGTATCGCCATGGGCATCTTGGGTGCGACGCCGCCCTGGCCAACCTGCGCGTATGGGGCACCTACCCGCTGGCAGACAGCGATCGAATCATCGATGCCGTCGCCCACACACTGAAACTGGATGTACAGCGTTTCACTCGCCTGTGGGTCAACTTGCGTCCCCTGCCCGCTAACGTTTGAAATTTTTTCGTCCTCGATGAGCCGTTTTGATTTCTGGCGAGACTCATAGGCCATACATCAAAAATCATCGGGAAACTTCACATGCACCACCGCAGTTTTTCCTCGTACTCCGTTACCTCGCTCGCCACTACCCTGGGTTGCACCGCAGCGGTTCTGCTCGCCACCTCATCGCCAGCCTGGGCAGCCACCGATAGCCGCGTGCAGCACTACGAGATTGCCCCGGCGCCACTGGGCGCTGCGCTCAATCAGCTGGGCCAGCAAGCCCATTTGTTGTTGTCGTTCCCCAATGAGTTGATTGCCGGGCAAAACAGCCCTGGCTTGAGTGGCGATTACACGGTCGACGGTGCCTTACAGGCGCTACTTGAGGGCAGCCAACTCCTTGCGGTTCGCCAGCCGGATGGGCGATACACCCTCCAGCGTGCACCGGCCTCTGCCGTCCTGGAGCTTCAGAGCATTTCCATTTCGGGCAAGGCTCCCGGGTCGACTACAGAAGGCACTGGGCTCTATACCACCTATTCATCCAGCAGCTCGACCCGCTTGAACCTGACCCCCAAGGAAACCCCGCAGTCGCTGACCGTCATGACCCGCCAGCGCCTGGATGACCAGCGCCTGACCAATCTCAGCGATACCCTCGATGCCACACCGGGCATCATCGTGCTGCGCGACGGACAGGGTGCCGAATCCGACGGTTACTTCTCCCGGGGCTTCGAGATCCAGAACTTTGAAATCGATGGCGTGCCCACCGTCAAGCGCATGGACAATTACACCCAGAGCATGGCGATGTACGACCGTGTGGAGGTGGTACGCGGTGCTACCGGCCTGATCAGCGGCCTGGGCAGCCCTTCAGCGACGATCAACCTGATCCGCAAGCGTCCGACCGCCGAGGCTCAGGCCAGCGTCAGCGCTGAAGCCGGCAGCTGGGACCGCTACGGTACCGGCTTTGATGTGTCTGGCCCGCTGACCGAAACCGACAACGTACGCGGTCGCCTGGTCGCCGACTTCAAGACCGAGCAGTCCTGGATCGACCGCTACAAGCAGGACTCGCAACTGATCTACGGCATTACCGAGTTCGACCTGACCGAGGACACCCTGTTGACCATGGGCTTCAGTTATCAACGCACAGACGTCGACTCGCCCATGCGCTCCGGACTGCCGACCCGTTTCACCGACGGCTCTCGCAGCAACCTCAAACGCTCGCTCAATTCGGCACAGACCTGGTCCTACAACGACCATGAACAAACCAGCTTTTTCACCTCGATCGAACAGCAGTTTGCCAATGGCTGGAGCGGGAAGATCGAACTGACCCACTCCGAAAACAAGTTTGACGAAGTCTTCAACTACGTCAACGGCAGCCTCAACCCGGACGGAAGTGGCACCACGCAGTTGCCAGTGCGCTTCTCCGGTGTTCCCCGCCAGAACAACATCGATGCCTACCTGACCGGCCCATTCGATCTGTTGGGTCGCGAGCACGAGCTGATCGCCGGCGTGACCTTGTCCAACTATTACGAGAATGTGCCAAGCTACGGCGGCTGGAAATACGACTATTCCGGCTCCCCGGCCGGCGCAATCGACAACCTGCTGAACTGGAACGGCGCCTCGGTGAAACCGCAATTCGACGTCACGGGCAAGTCCACTGTCGACGAAACCCAATACGCCGCCTACCTCGCCACGCGCCTGCACGCCACCGACGATCTCAGTATCTTGCTGGGTAGCCGCGTGATCGACTGGCATCGCGAGATCGAGGATAAACCCTACAACGCTGAACACACCAAGACCAAGGAATCGGAAACCGGCGTCTACATTCCCTATGCTGGCGTGGTGTATGACGTCAACGATACGTGGTCGCTGTATGCCAGCTATACGAAAATCTTCAACCCTCAGTCGTCCTGGGTTCGCGACATCAACAACAAGCCACTGGATCCGATGGAAGGCACCGGCTATGAAGTCGGTGTCAAGGGCAGCCACTTCGACGGCAAGCTGAACTCCAGCATCGCGCTGTTCAAGATCGAGCAGGACAACCTGGCGATCTGGATCGATACCCCAGGCGGCAATACCTACAAGTCGGAACAGGGCACCACCACCAAGGGCGCTGAATTCACCCTGGACGGAGAGCTGGCCGAAGGCTGGCAGGCCTCCGCCGGTTATGCCTATGCGGTGAGCACCGACGCTGACGACCAGCGTATCGTTACCACCCTGCCCCGCCACAGTCTGAAGACCTTCACCAGCTATCGCCTGCCGGGCATTCTGGACAAGGTCACCCTCGGCGGTGGTGTGAACTGGCAGAGCAAGACCGGTGCCGACCTGCACACCTTCACCCAGGGCAGCTACGCCGTCACCAACCTCCTGGCTCGCTACGACTTCAACCAGCACCTGAGTGCGTCAGTCAACCTGAACAACGTGTTCGACCGCGAATACCTCAGCTATGCCGGCGACCACGGTATGTACGGTGCTCCAAGGAACATCATGACGGGTATCAAGTACACCTTCTGACGTTCGCACGCGCCGTGCTGAAGCAGGGCCATCGGTTTCAATCCAGCGCAGCCCTTGAACCACACCATGACGAAGCAGTAGCGTCAGCATCACCTGGAGAAAATACGCCTGGGTCGATAGCGGTCAGATGCAACCGACAGTTTTCGCCCCATGGCTGCCTTTGGTGAAGAGCAGCCATAGGCCGTAATCGGCAGCATGGCGAGCGTCATGGCATGGGCGTGGGCGTGGGCGTGGCCCAGCCTATTGCCTGAGGGGGGTGTTTCAATGGGTCAAGTAACCATTGACGTAGCGCACTGTCTTTTCCAAAGCTCGCGCCATGTCCGGATGTGTCAACTGATACTTCAGTTCCAGTTGCCGGCTATGACGCATGTCAAAGCGTTGCGTCTGAATAAAGTTCAATGACTCGGCGCTGATCGCGAATCGGGACGCCAGTCCGGGAATTGCCAAAAGCCATCTCAGCAACCCTATCGCTACATGGCGACGGGGTGCCTTTATATTCAGCGTTTTGGCTATCTGCCCCAGCATCTCCTGCAAGTTCGGTGTGTGTTCATAGAGCGCCAGGACCTGCTGGTTGGCCATCGAGGGGTCGAACGCCGCGCAAGTTATCATGGTCACCAGGTAATCGACGCTGACTAAGGGCAACCAGTGCCTGGTGGAGCCGGGGACAGCCTTGAACCGGCCTTGTGCCAGATTTCGAATGAGTTCGGCCAAAGGTTGTCCTTCGACAATGTGTCCACTCTCGCTGTGGCCACACACCGTAGCCGGGTGAACGATTGTGTAATCCGCGCCCACCTCCTGCATGTAACGGATGACCGCAAAATGGGCCTCGAGCTTGCTGCCTTCGTAGCCACCTGCACGGGCGTAGACGGAGGGCCAGTTCGTGTTTTCAGGGCGCTCATTGTCTACCCCGATACTGGCCAGGTGGCAAAGGTTTTGCAGCATGAAGCCACCCACCATCAGCAAGCGGATGCGCTGGCTCGCCGCAAGCCTGGCGACTCGCAGCGCCCCTTGCACATTGACTTCGCGGGCGCGCTCCATTGTCAGCCCCCAGGAAAATTGCGCCGCGAGGTGGAAGGCCACAGAGGCCGACGACACGCGCTGCTTGTCTGCCTCGCTGAGCCCAAGCCCCTCTCTGCTGATATCGCCCTCAACGGCATGGATACAGGCAGGGTTACCACCCAGTCGGCTTACCTGCTCCCTGAGGCGCTCGAGGTTTGCAGGGGTGCGCATAAGCACCCAGACCTTGTGCCCTGTCGCAGTAAGACGAGCCAGTAAATGCTGACCGATAAACCCACTGCCGCCTGTGACGAAACATTCCGCGCTCATGCCTGAATCCTTGTTTGGATGATGGGGGGCAGGCTAAGGTGTAGAGTCTGCTCTACAGTCAAGGAATTTTTACTGTGAACATTGGAGAGTTGGAGCGCCGTAGTGGAGTTGGCCGCCATGCATTGCGCTATTACGAACAACTCGGGCTTATCGTGGCCCATCGACAAGCCAACAACTATCGCAGCTACAGCGATCAGGCCGTTGTTGACCTGGCCTTCATTCAGAGTGCCCAGAGCGTGGGCTTTTCGCTCGCCGAGATTGGCGACATTCTTGCTGCCAAGCGGGGTAATACGATCAATTGCGCGCAAGGCGCGGCCTTGGTGGCCAGCAAGATGGCCGAAATTCAGACGAAGATCACCACCTTGCAAGCCACGTATGTTTTTCTGGAAGCAGAGCGTGTGAAGCTTGAAACCAGTGCCATTGCCCTCGGGCAAACTATTCCTCACCTTCCTGTACAGGGGCATGGCGCAACGCATCCTGAGTAAAACCCTGCCGAGGGTAAGCACTGAAATGAGCCTTCACGTGCTCACCTACAACCTCAAGCGAATGATGAGCATCTTCGGCATCTCAGGGCTGCTTGAGGCGATCAGGGCGTAAACCCCGCTTGAGTCAACGAATCGCCCTCATCACCGTCTGATGCCCACCTCAAGCAACGCCGTGATGATAAACGGCCCCTTCTTCTCCAGATACTCAGCCATCCCCCCGGTATTGGTGGCCTCCAGCTCGATCTTGAGGTCTTGATATCGCTGGCGCAGGGAGGCATCGTTCCGGAGCAGATCCCTGAAGGTCAGCATCTGGATGATTGAAGGGTGACCACATCTGCAGATGTGGACCTTGTGGGTGCGCACCTCGCCAATATTGCGGCGATAGAAGTGGTGCCCTTCGGACAGGTCACTGCCGCGTACATACCCCAAGCTAAGCAACACCTCGTCTCGGGCTGCTGCATTGCAATGCTCTGAAACCTCGATCAGCACATCGATCTCGGGCTTGGCGGCGAGTTGCGGGACAGCCGTGCTGCCCACATGGTGCATGGCGATAAGCTCATCACCGAATGCCGAGACGAGCAGCATTTTGTCCGCCTCGTACCGTTGTGGCCATTCAGGGTTGTAGGTCGTGATCTTGCTGGTCAGCGCCATGGGCCATCCTTGCGCAGGTTAAAACGTTCTGACACGCCTTCACGGCAGGCGCCTGCCGCCACGAGATCTAATAACCTTGCGCAGCCTGATCAGCCTGTGCCCAGACTCGCGAGAAATACCTCGGTATCCCGGTTGGACCGCAGGCAGACCACGCGAAATCCCGACGGGACTGTCGCCACGAATCGCTTGATTGCCTCCCGGGACGAGGTTTTCGTCCGCCACATGAAGCCGAGAAACTCCGGCAAGTTGGCCAGCAGTTCCGGGCAGTCGTCCGGCAGGTCGGGCCGGGATCGGCCGCGGTTCAGCATCGTTCTGAGGAACACGCGCCAGAATCGAAGCGGCGCCGAGCGATCGATCCATATCAGCATGTCAGCGCGGGCCAGCCGATTGTTCCATGTGGTCGAGTGCCCACCTTCGAAAATCCAGCGCTCACGGGCCTCGACCTCATGGCAAAGACGCGTCTTCTCGTCCCGGCTGCGTTCGACCCACCCTGGCTGCCAGTGAATCGTGTCGATATGCACGACCGGCAAGCCCGTGCGCTCACCGAGCTTGCGCGCCAAGGTACTTTTCCCAGAACCTGGCTGGCCAATGATCATCACCCGTTGCATTGAAGCGCCCTGCCGGCTGGATTATGGGCGCGCGATTTTACGGCAATGGCCGACATGGTCAACTGCAAGCACACTCTCGAAGCCGTTTGGACGCAGGTCCCGTATTCTGTTCCCTGCCGCTCTCACGGAGCTTATGGCAGACGTTTAAGCCCGCACTGATACCTGGCACCTGCAAGGCTTGCTTCAAACGCTTCGAGCCCTGCGTATATCTTCTGCAGCCCAGTGATTTGCCCCAGCACTTCGCGTTTCTTGTCGGCAATGGCCTTGCCCGCCAAGTCCCACGGCAAATCAGCACCCTGATGCCTCAGCAGAATGGCCTGCAGTTCTTTCAGTTTGAAACCCAACTGCTGCGCGCATTTGATGAACGTCAGCAACTCGACACTCTGCTGATTGTAAACGCGGTACTGCCCTTGGCGCTTGGGCGGTGGCAGCAGGCCAATCGCTTCGTAGTGGCGGATGGTCTTGACCGTGGTGCCCGACAGTTGGGCGGCTTTGCCGATATACATGAATGTCCTTTTCATCAGGGAGCGGGGCATCATTGCATGGCGCCAGCGGTTCGGGAACCACGTAGCCGCAGGTCAGCTGGCGATGCCTCGTGCCTGTTCGAGCCAGGCTCCACGCCGCAGCGCGCTGGAGCCGAGCAGTGGCCCGAACATCAGGGTACGCAGCGTTCTGATACCGCAGAACTGCAACGTGGTCTTGCGCACTTGGTGAAGGCCAGGCATGCGATACACCCAGCGGTAGTACCACGGCGGTGTATCCATCGTCACCAGCAGATGCGCTGTACGACCCTTGAGCAGTTGCTCGGGGAAAGCCTTGCCTGCCCTATACTGAAACGCGAAACCGGGCAGGAACACGCGGTCGAAAAAGCCTTTCATCAGTGCAGGGATACCGCCCCACCAAATGGGGTAGATAAAGACTAGGTGCTCGGCCCAGGTGATGTCGGCCTGGGCCCTGAGCAGATCGGGTTCCAGTGGCTGCGCTTGCCGGTAGCCGCTGCGGAGTACCGGGTCAAAGCTCAAGGCATCAAGCCGTAACACCCTGACATCATGGCCGGCACTTCTGGCCGCCTCGACATAGCTCTCGGTCAGCGCTGCGCAGAAACTCTCGCTTGACGGGTGCCCCAGCACCACCAGTACTCGTTTGCTCATCATCACTTCATCCTGAACATGAAGCGTGCAGGGTAAAGCCTGACCATAACGGGAGAGTCAACTGCTCAGGCTGCTCTGGGGCCGTTTCAGTGCGCGGCATCCAGCGGCCAAAGCTAGAAATCCTGCCGTTGGTGAATGGCAGCTATGGCTCGAAAACGACCGCTCGTGAGCTCCCGCTTCCGACTCAAGGCGCACATCGATCCAAGGCCATATAGTGAGTACCGGCCTCATCGCCTGCATCGTCAACTCAGATCCAGACGTCATTCACCGCAGTTCGCTCCCCTCCTTCATGACCGGTATTCAGAACGCCTCGCGGCTCGATCATCATCAGTTTCGTTTCCGCCTGGGCCGCTGTTCTGTGCGCTCCACCACGCGGCACGACATACAGCTCACCCGGCCGCACATACACGCTGCCCTCTGGCAGATCGATACGCAAGGTGCCTGCAAGCACCAGGAACGCTTCATCCGTCTCCGGGTGCGAGTGCCAGATGAATTCCCCTTCAATGCGCACGACCTTGAATTGGTAGTCGTTCATTTCCGCGACCACCCTTGGGCTCCACTGCTGCTCGATCAGTAAGGCCTCGCTGGCGCGATAGAGGCGCGGGTCGCTGGACAGCCCGCCGGCAATGAACGGCAACGGTTCGCCGCCGAGCACGCTCTGGATCAGCGAAGGATCGATGTAGGCCATCCGGTAGCGAAAGCCGATATCCGTGCCGGCCATGCCGTCATGGAGTTCGTCCGGGTGCAGCACCAGGGTGTTGCCCGGCACGCCGTGGCACAGCGCCCCTTTGTAGTGAAAGCTCTGCACGCCGGCAAGGGTACGGCCTATCGAGTAGGTATCGTGCCGATGGGGGTCGTAGCCATGGCCGCCAAACCACGCCTCAATACGCTCCACGCTGCCAGGCGTGGCACTGCGTATGACCCAATCAGCGCAGGACGGGCTTGCTTTTCGTTCCATGGATAAGCTTGCTGCTAGTGCGCAATGGTGGATGAGGATGGCCCATCCTATTTGAGATTTACGCGGACACCCAATCCATTTCCGCTGAATGTCCGCTGTGGGTCGATAGCATACCCAGGCGCAACCAACGGTCGGCCAGTCATTGGCCCACCCAACGCCTTTGTTGCCTGCATTTCCTGGAGCAGGTCGGCCGGAAGCAGTGTCCCAGCGAGCAGACGCTCCAGGAAAAGGGCAGCCTGCGAAACAGGGCCGATCAGCAATCCGTGGTAGACCCAGCCTGGGTCGTAGTTCAACGAATGGCCCAGATAATCCCCATTCAGATCTGCGCGTTGGGTTGCCAAGCGAACCGCGAGATACCGAGTGGAGTCAGGACTTGCTGCCTGATCGCCTCTTCAAGCGGCAGGCCTGTTGCACGTTCGATAAGCCTGCCGACCAGCAGGTAGCCCACATCCGAATAGCGCCACCCCGCTCCAGGGTCATAGCGAAGCCGAGCGCCATCCAGTCGCTGCATCACCTCGTCCACGGACCACGCGGGCTCATGATTGGCAACCGCCGCGTGGTACTCGGGACGCTCGCCATAATCCGCGAGGCCCGCTTCGTGACGCAGTAGCTGACGCAAGGTGTACGTGGTTTCAGGAAGCGCAGCATCCAGGGCGAGTCGTCGGCGTAATGAATCGACCGTTGGATAACGTGGAAATCAGCATCGAATACTCAAGCAGTCATGACAGGCCAGTAAGCAAGCGCAGAGGCAAGAACATACCCCATTCCGGCGATGCCAGCCGTCAGTCGGCCTCGGGACAATTACTGGATGGCGTATACCAGGGCACCGCAGAATCGATGTAAACGTGCTTTTGCTTGCGTGGCTGGAACGGTGTATCAAGTGTACCCAGCGCGATCGAGATCCAGCCGGCGAACTCACCTTCGGTTCGTGACCAGAACAACGTCGAGCCACACGCCCCGCAGAACTCGCGTAACACTGTCTGCGAAGAGGCGTAGGCCTTGATGCTGTCGGCCCCGCGAAGTAGGCGAAGTGCGCTGCGCGGCACGCTGCCATATGACGCGAATGCAGCCCCGTGCCCTTTGCGGCACTGGCTGCAGTGACAATGACTCACGGCCTTGGGTGGCGTGAGCAGCTCGTAGCTGACCGCTGCGCACAGGCAGCTTCCTTGGTATGCCTCTGTCATATGCCCTTCTGTGCAGGTGAAAAACTTTGAGAGGGATGGCCAAACGGGAAGTGTCAGATTTTTTGTGTGCGGGCCGGTAACGGCCTGCCGTCAGGCAGGCCCTGACTTTCACCAGGTCGGCCTGATGAACCGATCTCCGTACA
>NZ_JBLIYX010000020.1:0-108365 GCF_057480955.1 Pseudomonas sp. P65(2024) | reverse complement strand
GGTAGTGTGGGGCTTCCCCATGTGAGAGTAGGTCATCGTCAAGATTCATTTCGCAAAACCCCTATCTGCGCGAGCAGGTAGGGGTTTTGTCTTTTCCGCTTGCCCAAAAGCCAATGCCGTTCCGACAGGGGGAACGTGTCGGCTGCCTCCGTGATAAGGTTTCTCCTCTGCATCAACCGCTCCCCGAGACCAGCCAATGCCCCAGACCACCTCACTTCACCCAGGCTTCATGATCGTTCAGGGCAACCGCCTGGACGACCTGCGCAATCTGGTGGTGAGCGTGATGCGCCGTTACCCCCTGGCGCCGCTGGAAAACGAAATCGCCCTGGTGCAGAGCAACGGTATCGCCCAATGGCTGAAACTGGCCTTGGCCGAGGACCCACAGGACGACGATCAGGGCGGTTGCGGGATCGCAGCCGCCATCGATGTGCAGCTTCCGGGTAGCTTCATGTGGCAGCTGTACCGTCGCGTGCTGGGGCGCGACGAAATCCCCGAGGTGTCACTGCTGGACAAGGCGCCCCTGACCTGGCGCCTGATGCGCCTGCTCCCGGAAGTGATCGAACGCCCGCACTTCGAGCCCCTGCGCCGCTTCCTTACCGATGACAGCGACCTGCGCAAGCGCTATCAGTTGGCCGAGCGCCTTGCCGACCTGTTCGACCAGTACCAGGTCTACCGTGCCGACTGGCTGAAGGACTGGGCAAGTGGTGCCCATGTGCTCAACACCGCACGGGGTGAGCGCAATCCGCTGGCCGCCGGCAATCGCTGGCAGGCCGAGCTGTGGCGGATTCTGCTGGAAGACGTGGGCGAGGCGGGCATGGCCCAGAGCCGGGCCGGGGTGCATCAACGTTTCATCGAGCGGATCAACGGCCTGGAACAGGCCCCCGCTGGGCTGCCGGCGCGGCTGATCGTGTTCGGCATTTCGTCGCTGCCTGCCCAGATCCTCGAGGCTTTGGCAGGTCTTGCCCGCTTCAGCCAGGTGTTGCTGTGCGTGCACAACCCCTGCCGCCACCACTGGGGCGATATCGTCGCCGACAAGGACCTGCTGCGACACCAGTACAAGCGTCAGCAACGTAAGCAGGGCATGCCCCTGCAATTGGACGACGAGCTGCTGCACCAACATGCACACCCGTTGTTGGCCGCTTGGGGCAAGCAGGGGCGCGACTACATCAACCTGCTCGACAGCTACGACGATCCCGGCAGTTACCAGGGCGTGTTCAGCGACGGACGCATCGACCTGTTCAGTGAAGGTGAACCGAAGACCCTGCTCAACCAGCTGCAGGACGATATCCTCGAGTTGCGCCCCCTGGCCGAGACCCGCGAGCAGTGGCCGGCGGTCGACCCGGCCAAGGACCGCTCCGTACGTTTCCACCTGGCCCACAGTCCGCAGCGCGAAGTGGAAATCCTGCACGATCAGTTGCTGGCCCGCTTCAGTGCCGACCCCACGCTGCGGCCTCGCGACGTCATTGTCATGCTGCCGGCTATCGACACCTACGCACCGCATATCCGTGCCGTATTCGGCCAGCTCGACCGCAACGATCCGCGCTACATCCCGTTCACCCTGACCGACCAGGGCCAGCGTGGCCGCGACCCACTGCTGATCGCCCTGGAGCATCTGCTCAAGCTGCCCGACAGCCGTTTCGCCGTCAGCGAAGTGCTCGACCTGCTGGACGTGCCGGCAGTGCGCGCCCGCTTCGCCATTCAGGAAAGCGACCTTCCAACCCTGCACCGCTGGATCGAAGGCGCCGGTATCCGTTGGGGGTTGAGCGCCGAGCAACGCGCCAGCCTTGGCCTGCCCGAGGGTCTTGAGCAGAACAGTTGGCGCTTCGGCCTGCGGCGCATGCTGTTGGGGTACGCAGTCGGCGTGGGCGAAGGCTGTGACGGTATCGAGCCGTACGATGAGATCGGCGGCCTCGACGCCGCGCTGATCGGCCCGTTGGTGGCGTTGTTCGATGCTCTGGACATTGCCTGCCAGGCGCTCTCACAGCCGGCCTCGGCGACGGATTGGGGGGCACGACTGCATGCGTTGCTGCAGATCTTCTTCCTGGCCGAAAACGAGCATGACGAACTGCTCCTGGTACAGCTGCAGGACCTGCGCGACACCTGGCTGGAAACCTGCGACGCGGTCGGCCTGCACGATTTGCTGCCACTGACCGTGGTGCGCGAAGCCTGGCTGTCCGGGCTGGACCAGGGCAAGTTGTCCCAGCGCTTCCTGGCCGGCTCGGTGAACTTCTGCACGCTGATGCCCATGCGCGCCATCCCGTTCAGGGTGGTCTGCTTGCTGGGCATGAACGACGGTGACTACCCGCGTGCCCAGCCGCCCCTCGACTTCGACCTGATGGCCAGCGACTACCGACCAGGGGACCGTTCGCGTCGTGAGGATGACCGTTATCTGTTGCTCGAGGCCTTGCTCTCTGCACGTGACCAGCTTTATGTCAGCTGGGTCGGGCACAGCATCCGCGACAACAGCGAGCGACCGTCCTCGGTGCTGATCGGGCAGTTGCGCGATCACCTGGCCGCCGGCTGGCAGCTCGCCGGCGCCAAGACCGGCCAACGCGACGACCCTGGGCAGCAGCTGTTGCATGCCCTGACCCAGGAGCACCCATTGCAGCCGTTCAGCCAGCGCTACTTCCAGAAGGGCAGCCCGTTGTTCAGCTTCGCCCATGAATGGTTGGCGTTGCACCAGGCCGAGGACGAAGCGCAAGTGCCTGTCGCACTGTCGCCCTACACCAGTGATGAGCCGCTCAACCTGGTGCAGCTTCAGGACTTCCTGCGCCATCCGGTCCGGCATTTCTTCAGCCAGCGCCTGAAAGTATTCTTCGAGGCCCTGGAGGCACCGACCCCGGACGAAGAACCCTTCGTGCTGGACGCTCTGCAACGCTATGGCCTGAGCGAAAGCCTGCTCGGCGCCGCGCTGGCCGATCCGGACAACGCCGAGCGGGCGTTGCAGGCCCAGGCCCGACGTCTCCAGGCCTGCGGGATGTTGCCGCTGGCAGGCTTCGGCGAAGCCTTGCAGGCCGAGTTGATTCAGCCGCTGCCGGACTTGCTGCAACGCCATCGGCAACTGCTGCAGCGCTGGCCGACCCGGGTCGAGGGCGCCATGCCGATCCATTTCGAACAGGGGCCGCTGCGCTTGGAGGGCTGGCTTGGCCAGGTGTACCAGGCCGAGGACCAGAGCCTGTTGAGCATCGCCACCGTGCCCAATACCCTCAGTGCTGGACGCAACAGCCTGAAGTGGCACCGGCTGGTGCCGACCTGGGTGATGCACCTTGCTGCCTGTGCTTCTGGCTACCCGTTGCACAGCGCGCTGGTGGCCAGTGACCTGACCCTGTTGTTGGCCCCGTTGCCTCAGGGCGAGGCGGCAGAGCGCCTGGGCGAACTGCTGGTGGCACGCCAGGCGGGTATGAGCGCGCCCTTGCCGGTGGCGGCCAAGACCGCCTTCGCCTGGCTGGCCCAGGAGGACCCGGACAAGGCGACGGCCGCCGCGATCCGCGCCTATGAGGGTGACGGCCAGAACAACTTCGGCGAGCGCAGCGAAAGCCTGGCCCTGGCCCGCCAGTATCGTGACTTCGCCGCGCTGGCCCTCGACGAAACCTTCGAAGGCTGGTGCGAAGCCTTGTATCGCCCCTTGTTCGCAGCGCCCTGGCAGACCCTGGGTAACCCGGAGAACGCCCAATGACCCAAGCCCGCCCCCTGGCGCTGAGTTTCCCCCTGCACGGCAGCCAGCTGATCGAAGCCAGCGCCGGCACCGGCAAGACGTTCACCATATCGGCCTTGTACCTGCGTCTGATACTCGGCCATGGCGGCGAGCAGGGTTTCAGCCGCGAGCTGCTGCCACCGCAGATCCTCGTGGTGACCTTCACCGACGCGGCCACCAAGGAGCTGCGCGAGCGTATTCGCGCGCGCCTGGCCGAGGCGGCGCGTTTCTTCCGCGGCGAGCTGGACGGTGCCGACCCGCTGCTGCATCTGCTGCGCGACGATTACCCACAGGAACAATGGCCACGCTGCGCCAGCCGCCTTGAGATCGCCGTGCAGTGGATGGACGAGGCCGCTGTCTCGACCATCCACGGCTGGTGCCAGCGCATGCTGCGCGAGCACGCCTTCGACAGTGGCAGCCTGTTCACCCAGAGCCTGGAGACCGATCACAGCGAACTGCTGGGCCAGGTCATGCGCGACTACTGGCGGCGCTTCTGCTACGGCATGCGCGGCGAGTCACTGGCCTGGGTGCGTGGCAACTGGGGCAGCCCCGATACCTTGTTGCCGAGGATCAGACCGCTGTTTGGCCGTGTCCGTGGCCAGGAGGACGAGCAAGACCCGCAGTCGTTGATCGAGGCGACCCTGCGCCAGCGCACCGAGCAATTGGCCCAACTCAAGGCGCCTTGGGGCGCCTGGGCCGACGAGCTGCAGCAGATCTGCCGCGATGCCGTGGCGGCCAAGCAGGCCGACGGGCGCAAGTTGCAGGCACGCTATTTCGAGCCCTGGTTCGACAAGCTGCGGGCCTGGGCCGGTGATGAGCAGGCCATGGAACTGGACCTGGGCACCGGCTTCACCCGTCTGACGCCCGCTGGCCTGGCCGAGGCCTGGAAGTCCGGCGAGCCGCCGCAACACCCGGCGCTGCGGGCCATGGAGTCCTTGCGCGAGCAGTTGCAGGGGCTGGCCAGCCCCGACGCACGGTTGCTGGAGCATGCCGCCGCCTGGGTATCGGCGCGCTTCGAGGTGGAGAAACGTCGCCGCGCCGAAATGGGCTTCGACGACATGTTGCTGCGCCTGGAACATGCCCTGGGCAGCGACTCCGGTCAGCGCCTGGCCGCGTTGATCCGTGAGCAGTTCCCGGTCGCGTTGATCGACGAGTTCCAGGACACCGACCCCGTCCAGTACGGGATCTTCGAGCGCATCTACCGCATCACCGAGAACAACCCGGACACCGGCTTGTTCATGATCGGCGACCCCAAGCAGGCGATCTATGCCTTCCGTGGCGCCGACATCTTCACCTACCTGGCCGCGCGCCGTGCCACCGCCGGGCGCCTGCACAGCCTGGACACCAACTACCGCTCCAGCCAGGCCATGGTCGCGGCGGTCAACCGGGTGTTCCTGCAGGCCGAGGAACGCGCCGAGGGCCGTGGCGCCTTTCTGTTCCGTGCCCAGGGCGACAACCCGCTGCCCTTCGTCGAAGTGCGCGCCAAGGGTCGTGGCGAGCAACTGCTGATCGCCGGGCAGCCCAGCGCGGCCCTGCATTGCTGGCAGCTGGAGAGCGACGAGCCGGTGTCCAGCACAACGTATCGCCAGCAACTGGCGGCCAGTTGCGCCAGCCATATCGTCGAGCTGCTCGAAGGTGGTCAGCAAGGCGTCAGCGGTTTCGCCGATGCCGCCGGCAAGCTGCGACCCTGCTTGCCTTCCGATATCGCCATCCTGGTGCGCGACGGTCGCGAGGCCCAGCTGGTCCGCGCCGAGTTGGCGGCTCGCGATGTACGCAGCGTATACCTGTCGGACAAGGATTCGGTGTTCGCCGCCCAGGAGGCCCATGACCTGCTGGCCTGGCTCAAGGCCTGCGCCGAGCCGGACTCGGAGCGCATGCTCAAGGCCGCTCTGGCCAGCCTGACCCTCGACCTGCCGCTTATCGAACTGGAGCGCCTGAACCAGGATGAGCGGGTCTGGGAAAACTGGGTTATGCGTTTTCGCCGCTACCGCGACATCTGGCAACGCCAGGGCGTGCTGCCGATGCTGCGGCGCCTGCTGCACGACTTCCAGCTGCCGCGGGCGCTGATGGGCCGCAGCGACGGCGAGCGGGTGCTGACCAACCTGCTGCACCTGGCTGAACTGCTGCAGCAGGCCGCGGGTGAGCTGGATGGCGAGCAGGCGCTGATCCGTCATCTCACCGAGCACCTGGCCAACGCAGGGCAAGCCGGAGAAGAGCAGATCCTGCGCCTGGAAAGCGACGAGCAACTGGTCAAGGTGGTGACCATCCACAAGTCCAAGGGCCTGGAATACCCCTTGGTGTACCTGCCGTTCATCTGCACCAGCAAGCCGGTGGATGGCCAGCGCCTGCCCCTGGGCTGGCACGACGACCAGGGCGTGGCGCACCTGACCTTGACACCGGACGCCGCGCAGATCGAGCGCGCCGACGACGAACGCCTGGCCGAGGACCTGCGTCTGCTCTACGTTGCCCTGACCCGTGCCCAGCATGCCTGCTGGCTGGGCGTTGCCGACCTCAAGCGCGGCACCCAGCGCAGTTCGCAGTTGCATCGTTCGGCCTTGGGCTACCTGCTGGGTGGCGGCCTGTCGTTGGCGGCTTCCAGCCAGCTGGGCGAATGGCTCGCTACCCTGGCGGCCGGTAATCCGGCCATCACCCATGGTCCGCTGCCTGAGGTTCAGGCCCTGTGCTACCGCACGCCGGACAGCCAGCGCGAGCTGCTGCCGCCGCGCAAGCCTCGTCGGGCCGCTGCGGAACACTGGTGGATCGCCTCGTACAGTGCCTTGCGGGTGGGCGACCAGACCCTGGTCGCCGACAGCTCCCAGGCCCAGCAATTGCTGGACGACGAGGTGCTGGACAGCCAGTCGCTGCGTGAGGTGCCGGCCGAGGCGGGCGATATCCACCGCTTCCCCCGTGGGCCGAATCCGGGCACTTTCCTCCACGGCCTGCTCGAATGGGCGGGGCGCGAAGGGTTCGCCGAGGTCGCCGCCCAAGGGCCGGTGATCGAACGCACCGTGGGCCAGCGCTGCAACCGACGCGACTGGACAGGCTGGATTCCCACGCTGACCCAATGGCTGCAGCAACTGCTGGTCCAGCCCATGCCGTTGCAAGGGGCCACCTTGACCCTCGCAGGCCTCGAGCGCTACCAGGTCGAAATGGAGTTCTGGTTCGCCAGCCATCAGGTCGACGCGGTGCGCCTCGACCATCTGGTGGCGCGCCACACCCACGTTGGAATGACGCGGGCGGCCGCCCAGCCGACCGTGCTCAACGGCATGTTCAAGGGCTTCATCGACCTGGCCTTCGAACTCGACGG
Source organism: Pseudomonas sp. P65(2024) (assembly GCF_057480955.1). NCBI lineage: Bacteria > Pseudomonadati > Pseudomonadota > Gammaproteobacteria > Pseudomonadales > Pseudomonadaceae > Pseudomonas > Pseudomonas sp. P65(2024). The sequence goes on along the minus strand of NZ_JBLIYX010000020.1, from coordinate 101,364 downwards.
GCGCTACTACGTGGCCGACTACAAGTCCAACTGGCTCGGCCCCGACGCCGAGGCCTACGGCGCCCTGGCCATGGAGCAGGCAATCCTCGAGCACCGTTACGACCTGCAGTACGTGCTCTACCTGCTGGCCCTGCATCGCCAGCTGCGCGCGCGCCTGCCCGACTACGACTACGACCGGCATGTCGGCGGTGCCGTGTTCATCTTCCTGCGTGGGGTCACCTCGGCCGGCCACGGGCTGTATCATGCGCGGCCTCCCCGGGCGCTGATCGAACAGCTCGACGCGATGTTCCGGGGGGAGCAAGAACCCGCCCAACAGGACCTGTTTGCCGGAGCCACGCCATGAGCCGCAACCTCGACGACCTGCTGCCCACGCCCTTGCAGGCCGAGCACCTGAGCGCCCTGGCGCCGCTGCGCCACAGCCAGGACTTGCTGGCATTGCTCGATCGCTGGGTCGAGCGCGGCTGGCTGCGGGCTTTGGACCGAGCTTTCGTGAGCTTCCTCGAGGAGCGGGCGCCGGGCAGCGATCCGCTGGTGCTGCTGGCCGCCGCCCTGGCCAGTCACCAGCTGGGTCATGGCCATGTCTGCCTCGACCTGCAACAGACCCTCGCCGAGCCGGACTTCGCCCTGTCCCTGCCACCGGAAGGCGATGCCCTGGCCGGGCCGTTGCTGCTGCCTTCGCAGCTGCTGGCCAGCCTTGAGCTGGGCACTTGGTTGCAACGGATCGCCGAGAGTCCCCTGGTTGCCGCAGGCGATACCGTCGAGCAGCGTGCCAGGCCACTGGTGGTCAGCGGCGAGCGCCTGTACCTGCGCCGCTACTGGACCTACGAGCGGCGCATCGACAATGCCCTGCATGAGCGCCTGGCGCGCCTTCAGCCTCAGCCGGCCGACCTGGCACTACGTCTGTCGCAACTGTTCGAAGGTGGCTCGAGCGCAGGCGAGGTGGATTGGCAGAAACTGGCCTGCGCCCTGGCCACTCGTGCCGGCTTCAGTGTCATCACCGGCGGACCCGGGACCGGCAAGACCACCACCGTGGTACGCCTGCTGGCGCTGTTGCAGGGGCCTGCGGTCGAACAAGGCCGGCCGCTGCGCATCCGCCTGGCGGCGCCGACCGGCAAGGCCGCGGCGCGCCTCACCGAGTCCATCGGCCAGCAGGTGGAGCGCTTGCAGGTGGATGGCGCGGTGCGGGCGCAGATCCCCACCGAGGTCAGCACCGTGCACCGCCTGCTGGGCAGCCGCCCGGGTTCGCGGCACTTCCGCCATCATGCCGGCAACCCGTTGCCCCTGGATGTGCTGGTAGTCGACGAAGCCTCGATGATCGACCTGGAGATGATGGCCAACCTGCTCGATGCCCTGCCGGCCAATGCGCGGCTGGTGCTGCTGGGCGACAAGGACCAGCTCGCTTCGGTGGAGGCCGGCGCGGTGCTGGGCGACCTGTGCCGCGACGCCGAGGATGGCGGCTACTGGCCGCAGACCCTGGCCTGGCTGGAGCAGGTGGGCGGACAGTCGCTCGCCGACATCGGCCTGAGGCCGGGCGACGGCCAGCGCAATCCGTTGGCCCAGCAGATCGTGATGCTGCGCCACTCGCGGCGTTTCGGCGAAGGCAGCGGCATCGGCCAGTTGGCGCGCCTGGTCAATCGCCAGCAAGCCCTGGAGGCGCGAGCGCTGCTGGCGACCCGACCGGCGGATATCCATTGCCTGACCCTGGGCGGCGAGCACGACAAACGCTTCGACCGCCTGCTGCTCGATGGCCTCAACCAAGGCCCCGAGGGGCCACAAGGGTATCGCGGCTACCTGCGAACCATCGGACGCCTGCGCCCGCCGCCAGGCGCGCCAGGCGATGATCCGCGCTGGGAGCGCTGGGCGGCCGAGGTGCTGCAGAGCTTCGAGGCGTTCCAGTTGCTCTGTGCCGTGCGCAAGGGCGCCTGGGGCGTCGAAGGCCTCAACGAGCGGGTCGCCCGGGTGCTGCACAACGCCGGGCTGATCGACAGCCAGCAACCCTGGTACGAGGGGCGTCCGGTACTGGTCACCCGCAACGACTATGGCCTCGGCCTGATGAACGGCGATATCGGCATCGCCCTGCGCCTGCCGGACGAGCAGGGCGAGGCGCTGCTGCGCGTGGCTTTTCCGCGCAACGATGGCAGCGGTGGGGTGCGTTTCGTACTGCCCAGCCGTCTCAGCGAGGTGGAAACGGTGTTCGCCATGACCGTGCACAAGTCCCAGGGCTCGGAATTCAGCCATACCGCGCTGGTGCTGCCCGACGCGCTGAACCCGGTGCTGACCAAGGAACTGGTGTACACCGGCATCACCCGCGCCAAGCATTGCTTCAGCCTCATCGAGCCGCGCGCCGGGGTGTTCGAGGAGGCGGTGGGGCGCAAGGTCCGGCGGGTCTCGGGGTTGATGCTGGAGCAAGTCTGACTCTGGAGTTTGCCGCCGATATGCTATCGTTGCGGCATTATCCGCAAACATTTTGTGAGATTTCCCCCCATGACAGTGGCTGTCTCGGCCCTGGGACGCGTGAAGGGCTGTGCGCTCTCGTTGCTGATGGCCATGCTGTTGTCGAACGGCGCGCCCGCCTGGGCGGACAATGCCGTATCGCAGGCGCAGGTGAAGCTACGGGCCAAGGCCGTGACCCAGGTCGTGCTGGGCATCCTCAGCTACGCCCGCTGGCCTGCCGACCCCAATCCCTTGCGCCTGTGCCTGGTCGGCCCGACCGAATACGCCGACGACCTGATCAAGGGCAACCTGCAGCAGTCCGGGCAACCCCTGCAGGTGCGCCGCCTGCTCGCCGACGATCCGAGCGTGGCCAGTGCCTGCGACGCCATCTACCTCGGCAAGCTCGACAAACAGCAACGTGAGCGATTGTTCCAGCGGATCAACGGCCACCCGGTGCTGAGCATCAGCGAGGCCGACGATCCGTGCACGGTGGGTAGCCTGTTCTGCCTGCGGGTCGGCGATCAGCAGGTGGCGTTCGACGTCAACCTCGACTCAGTGGCACGCAGTGGCGTGCGCATTCACCCTAGCGTGCTGCAATTGTCGCGACGGCGGGCGGGGCAGCCATGAAACGTTCAGCCAGGCGCTTCAGCCGGCCGACCCTGCGCGCCGTGCTCGGGCGGGGACACCTGAGCGTGGCCTTGCTGGCCGCGGGCCTGGCCGGGGTGCTGGTGACCCTGCTCGGGGTGGCGGCGCTGCGCGTCTATGCCAACCACAACCTGCACCTGATCGCCCGCTCCATCAACTACACCGTCGAGGCCGCCGTGGTCTTCGACGACAGTGCCGCGGCCAACGAGGCCCTGGCGCTGATCGCGTCCACCGAAGAAGTGGCCGACGCCAAGGTGTACGACAACGATGGCGATCTGCTCGCCCACTGGCAACGCGACGAGCAGGGGGTAATGGCGCAGTTGCAGTCCCAGGTGGCGCGCAGCCTGCTGGAGGAACCGATCAACATGCCGGTGCAGCACATGGGCCAGCGGGTCGGCCATATCGAGCTGACCGGGCAGGGTGGCAGCCTGGTGCGCTTCCTGCTCAGCGGGCTGGTGGGCATTCTGGTGTGCACGGTGCTCAGCGCGGTGCTGGCGCTGTACCTGTCGCGACGCCTGTTCGGCGATATCATCCGCCCCTTGCGTAACCTGGCCAGCGTTGCCCACGCCGCGCGGCGCGAGCGCAGTTTCGACCGGCGGGTGCCGCAGACCCAAATCGCCGAGCTCAACGAGCTGGGCAATGACTTCAATGCCCTGCTCGATGAGCTGGAGGTCTGGCAGAGCCATTTGCAGAGCGAGAACGAAAGCCTCGCCCACCAGGCCAGCCATGACAGCCTCACTGGCCTGCCCAACCGCGCGTTCTTCGAAGGGCGGCTGAGCCGCAGCCTGCGCAATGCCGCACGTACCGAAGACCATCTGGCGCTGTTGTTCCTCGACAGCGACCACTTCAAGCAGATCAACGACAGCCTCGGCCATGCGGTGGGGGACGAAGTGCTGATCAGCGTGGCCAGCCGCGTGCGTGCGCAACTGCGCGAGCATGACCTGGTGGCGCGCCTGGGCGGCGACGAGTTTGCCGTGCTGCTGACCCCGCTGCACTCGCGCGAGGATGCCCAGCGCATCGCCGAGAAGATTGTCGCCAGCATGAAGCTGCCGGTGCAGCTTGAGGATGGCACCAGCCTGACCACCTCGCTGAGCGTCGGTATCGCCTATTACCCGGACGATGGCCGTGACCCGGCCAGTCTGCTCAATGCCGCCGATGCGGCGATGTACCAGGCCAAGCGCAATCGCCGTGGCCATTGGCAAGTGGCGCAGACGGAACGCTGCGCCACTGATGCAAAGAACAGGAGCTGAACCGTGACCAAGCGTTTTTCCGTGCTGCGTTTCCCGTTAATCACCCTGCTGCTGGCGCTACTGGCTCTGGCCGGCTGCCAGAGCGTGCCGCCCAAGGGGCTGACCCCCGAGCAGGTCGCCGTGCTCAAGCGCGAGGGCTTCGCCCCGACCGACGAGGGTTGGGCGTTCGACCTGTCCGGCAAGGTGCTGTTCGGCAGTGACCTGGACAGCCTCAACAGCGCCAGCGAGTCGATCGTCGAGCGTATCGGCAAGGCGCTGCTGTCGGTGGATATCCAGCGTGTGCGCATCGATGGCCATGCCGACGCCTCGGGCAAGGCCGCCTACAACCAGCAGCTCTCCGAGCGCCGTGCCCAGAGCGTGGCCAAGGCCTTGATCGGCATCGGCATGCAGCCGCAGAACATCCAGACCCGCGGCATGGGCAGCAGCCAGCCGGTGGCGGACAACCGCACCGCGGCAGGGCGCATGGAGAATCGGCGGGTGTCGATCGTGGTGGCGTCGGACTGAGTGCTGCATGCCATCCATCGCGGGGCAAGCCCTCAAGTTCAACCCTGGGCGAATTTCATCTCGCGGGTTTCGCCCATCAGCAACGGCGCATTGGCCTCGGTCACCTCGCGGATGTAATCCCACAACAGGGTGATCCGCTTGAGCTTGCGCAGATCCTCCCGGCAGTACATCCAGAACTGCCGCGTCACCTCGATCTCCTCCGGCAGCAGCGTCACCAGTCGCGGATCCTGCGCCGCCAGGAAGCACGGCAGGATCGCCAGCCCGCGTCCCTGCAAGGCCGCCGTGTACTGGGCGATCACGCTGGTGCTGCGCAGGTGCGCGTTGGCGTTGGGGATCAGGTTGGCCAGGTACAGCAGCTCCGAGCTGAACGCCAGGTCGTCCACGTAGCTGATGAACGGATGGCGGCCCAGGTCGGCGATCTCGCGAATCGGCTCGTGGTTGTCCAGATAGTCCTGGGTCGCATACAGGCGCAGGCGGTAGTCGCACAGCTTGCAGCATACATAAGGCCCATGTTCCGGACGTTCCAGGGCGATGACGATATCGGCCTCGCGTTTGGACAGGCTGATGAAGTGCGGCAGCGGCAGGATATCCACCGAGATCGCCGGCCAGGCATCGACGAAGTGGCTCAGTTGCGCAGTGACGAAGAAGCTGCCAAAGCCTTCGGTGCAGCCCATGCGCACATGCCCCGACAATGCCACGCCCGAACCCGAGACCTGCTCGCAGGCCATGTGCAGGGTGCTCTCGATCGACTCGGCATAGCCCAGCAGGCGCTGGCCCTCGGCGGTGAGGACGAAGCCGTTGGTCCGTGATTTTTCGAACAGCAAAGTGCCCAGCGCCCCTTCCAGTGAACCGATGCGCCGCGACACCGTGGTGTAGTCCACGGCCAGGCGCTTGGCCGCACTGCTGGCCTTGCGGGTGCGCGCCACCTCAAGAAAGAACTTGAGGTCGTCCCAGTTCAGCGCGCTCAGGGAGGTGAGGTCTTTTTGCATGATGATCCGGTTTTTTTGTGCATTCTTGTTGGATGTTTGCACATCTATACTCGAACTCAGCCCCTGAGCGCCACCCCGTTCGCTGCGGCGTAGGCGTCCTCGTTCCGACAATAATTCCAAGGAGAGCGCAGATGAACGCACCCCAGACGCCCGACCAGACCAAGGTCGAGCAGGTCAAGCTGCTGATCGACGGCCAATGGGTCGAGTCCAAGACCACCGAATGGCGCGACATCGTCAATCCGGCGACCCAGCAAGTGCTGGCGCGGGTGCCGTTCGCCACCGTCGAGGAAGTCAACGCCGCCGTGGCCGCCGCCGAGCGCGCCTTCAAGACCTGGCGCGACACCCCGATCGGCGCGCGCATGCGCATCATGCTCAAGCTGCAGGCGCTGATCCGCGAACACAGCAAGCGCATCGCCGTGACCCTCAGCGCCGAACAGGGCAAGACCCTCGCCGACGCCGAGGGCGATATCTTCCGTGGCCTGGAGGTGGTCGAGCACGCCGCCTCCATCGGCACCCTGCAGATGGGCGAGTTCGCCGAGAACGTCGCCGGCGGTGTCGACACCTACACCCTGCGCCAGCCGATCGGCGTGTGCGCCGGCATCACCCCGTTCAACTTCCCGGCGATGATCCCGCTGTGGATGTTCCCGATGGCCATCGTCTGCGGCAACACCTTCGTGCTCAAGCCGTCCGAGCAGGACCCGCTGTCGACCATGATGCTGGTCGAGCTGGCGCTGGAAGCTGGCATCCCGGCCGGCGTGCTCAACGTGGTGCACGGCGGCAAGCAGGTGGTCGACACGATCTGCACCCACCAGGACATCAAGGCGATCTCGTTCGTTGGCTCTACCGAAGTCGGCACCCACGTCTACAACCTGGGCAGCCAGCACGGCAAGCGCGTGCAGTCGATGATGGGCGCCAAGAACCATGCCGTGGTGCTGCCCGACGCCAACCGCACCCAGACCATCAACGCCCTGGTCGGCGCCGCCTTCGGCGCGGCCGGCCAGCGCTGCATGGCCACCTCCGTGGCGGTGCTGGTGGGCAAGGCCCGCGAATGGCTGCCGGATATCAAGGAAGCGGCGAGCAAGCTCAAGGTCAACGCCGGCAACGAGCCGGGCACCGATGTCGGCCCGGTGGTTTCCAAGCGTGCCAAGGAGCGTGTGCTGGGCCTGATCGAAAGCGGCATCAAGGAAGGCGCCAAGCTCGAACTGGACGGCCGCGATGTGAAGGTGCCGGGCTACGAGCAGGGCAACTTCGTCGGCCCGACCCTGTTCTCCGGGGTGAAGACCGACATGCAGGTCTACACACAGGAAATCTTCGGCCCGGTGCTGGTGACCCTGGAGGTCGACACCCTCGACGAGGCCATCGCCCTGGTCAACGCCAACCCGTTCGGCAACGGCACCGGCCTGTTCACCCAGAGCGGCGCGGCGGCGCGCAAGTTCCAGAGCGAGATCGATATCGGCCAGGTCGGCATCAACATCCCGATCCCGGTGCCGGTGCCGTTCTTCAGCTTCACCGGTTCCCGTGGCTCCAAGCTCGGCGACCTCGGCCCGTACGGCAAGCAGGTGGTGCAGTTCTACACTCAGACCAAGACCGTCACCGCCCGCTGGTTCGACGACGACAGCGTCAATGACGGTGTGAACACCACCATCAGCCTGCGCTAAGGAGAACGCCATGCGTATCGCTTTCATCGGCCTGGGCAACATGGGCGCGCCCATGGCCCGCAACCTGATCAAGGCCGGGCACCAACTGAACTTGTTCGACCTGAACAAGACCGTGCTGGCCGAACTCGCGGAGCTGGGTGGCCAGGTCAGCACGTCACCCAAGGACGCAGCCGCCAACAGCGAGCTGGTGATCACCATGCTGCCGGCCGCCGCCCATGTGCGCGGCGTGTACCTGGATGAAGAAACCGGCGTGCTGGCTGGCATCCGCCCCGGCACTCCGACCGTGGACTGCAGCACCATCGACCCGCAGACCGCCCGTGAGGTCTCCAAGGCTGCAGCGGCCAAGGGTATCGACATGGGCGATGCGCCGGTTTCCGGTGGTACCGGCGGCGCGGCGGCCGGCACCCTGACCTTCATGGTCGGCGCCAGCGCAGAGCTGTTCGCCACGCTCAAGCCGGTGCTGGAGCAGATGGGCCGCAATATCGTGCACTGCGGCGAGGTCGGTACCGGCCAGATCGCCAAAATCTGCAACAACCTGCTGCTGGGCATCTCGATGATCGGTGTGTCCGAGGCCATGGCCCTGGGCAATGCCCTGGGCATCGATACCAAGGTGTTGGCCGGCATCATCAACAGCTCCACCGGGCGTTGCTGGAGTTCGGATACCTACAACCCATGGCCGGGCATCATCGAGACCGCCCCGGCTTCGCGCGGCTACACCGGCGGCTTCGGTGCCGAGCTGATGCTCAAGGACCTGGGGCTGGCCACCGAGGCCGCGCGCCAGGCGCACCAGCCGGTGATCCTCGGCGCCGTGGCCCAGCAGCTGTACCAGGCCATGAGCCTGCGCGGCGAAGGCGGCAAGGATTTCTCGGCGATCGTCGAGGGGTACCGCAAGAAGGATTGACGAGCGAGTGGACTTGATCGCGGGCCGGGTGGCCCTTCCCCTTGTAACTGCGCACCTTGGGGAAGGGACATCGGGTTCGCGATTTTTTTTGCAAACTGTGTGAGCGTGGGAGCGGGTCAGGCGAAGACGAAGTACTTGCGCACCGTCTCGACCACTTCCCAGGTCCCCTTCATCCCCGGTTCGATCACGAACACATCACCTGCTTTGAGGTGTTTCGGCTCCTCGCCTTCCGGGGTGACGATGCAATAGCCATCGAGGAAATGGCAGTACTCCCACTTTTCATAGTTGACCTCGAACTTGCCCGGCGTGCAGATCCAGGTGCCCATGATCTTGCTGCCGTCGGCTGACAGGTAGGCATTGAGGTTGACGGTGTGCGGGTCGCCGCCGATGCGCTTCCACTTGGTTGCGTCGACCACCGGGGTCGGGCAGGTTTCGCGCAGGACGGTGATGAAATCGGACATGGCGTGGCTCCAGGCAACAAGTGAGATGACGCGTCACCATAGAGTCATCACCAGACGGGCAGTTGCCTGGGCTCGACGCCCAGCTGTCTGCCCGCGCAATGTCAGGGCTCGGGCCTTGCAGGTTGTGGACTGTCAGTGGCTCACGCCCACCAGTAACGCACGAAGTGGAAGAACACCGGCGCGGCGAAACACACCGAGTCCATGCGATCGAGCATGCCGCCGTGGCCTTCGATCATATGGCCCCAGTCCTTCACGCCGCGGTCGCGCTTGATCGCCGACATCACCAGCCCGCCGAAGAAGCCCATGGCATTGACAGTCAAGGCCATCAGCGCCGCCTGCCAGAAGGTGAACGGGGTGATCCAGCACAGCAGGGCGCCGACCAGGGTGGCCAGCGCCACACCGCCGGCCAGGCCTTCGACGGTCTTCGACGGCGACAGGTTCGGCGCCACCTTGCGCTTGCCGAACAGCTTGCCGCACACGTACTGCAGCACGTCGCTGATCTGCACCACCAGGATCAGCCAGGCGATCAGGAGCAGGTTGCGACCCTCGTAGCCGGGAATGTCCAGGGTCATCAACGCCGGCACCGACGACACGCAGTACACCGCGATCATCAGGCCCCACTGTACCTTGGAGGCGCGCTCGAGGAAGCGCGTGGTGTCGCCGCCGAAGCTGGCCAGGATCGGCAGCAACAGGAACAGGTACACCGGGATGAAGATACTGAACAGCCCGTACCAGTCCATGGCGATCAGCAGGTACTGCACCGGCAGCGCCACATAGAAAGCCGCCACCAGCGCCGGGTAGTCGCTGCGTCGGGTCGGGGTGAGGGTCATGAACTCGCGCAGGGCATAGAACGACACGCCGTAGAACAGCACGATCACGCCGTACTTGCCGAACAGGAAGGCGATGCCGATCACCAGCACCATCACCCACCAGGCGTTGATGCGCGCGTTGAGGTTGTCGATCACTGCGTGCGGCGCGGGGCCGGCGCGCCATTTGAGCAGGCGGCCAACCAGGCTGGCGAGCAGCAGCAGGGCGCCGATGCCGGCGAACAGCGACAGGGTGTTGTGATCCATCTCAGGCTTCCTTCGGGGCCAGGTTCAGCAGGGCTTGTCGGGCCCGCTCGAGAAAGGCGTGCTTGCCCTCGTCCGGCTGCAGGTGCAGCGGCTCGCCGAAGCTCAGGGTGCACAGCAGTGGCAGCGGCAGGGCGCGGCCCTTGGGCATGACCCGGTTGAGGTTGGCGATCCACACCGGCACCAGCTCGACCTGCGGGTTGGCCGAGGCCAGGTGGAACAGGCCGCTCTTGAATGGCAGCAACGGGTCGTCGGTCAGGTTGCGCGTGCCCTCCGGGAAGAAGATCAGCGAGTCGCCCTGGGCGAAGGCCTCGAGCACCGGTTGCAGCGGGTTGCCCTCGCTTGCGCCGTGCTGGCGGTCGATCAGCACGCCGTTGAACACCTGGCGGATCAGGAAGTCGCGGATGCCCGGCTTGCACCAGTAGTCGGCGCCCGCCACGGGGCGGGTGCGGCGGCGCAGCGGCTCGGGCAGCGCGGCCCACAGCAGCACGAAGTCGCCATGGCTGCTGTGGTTGGCGAAGTACAGGCGCTGTACCGGCTGCGGCGTGCAGCCCAGCCACAAGGCGCGGGCGCCGGTGATCAGGCGGGCGGCGGAGGTGATGACGAAGGCAGTCAGGCTGGCGAGCATGGCATTGGTCTTATCCGGTGAAGGGGAGGATTAGCATTAATGCGACCTGCAGGGTCAGGCACAGGGCCTGGCGGCGCAGCAGGGCCAGGGCGGCCCGGCTGCGGGTCGGCCAGTCGCGCGGGTCGCTGGCTGCAGGCTTGAGGCGCAGGTCGAACAGGGCGTGGTCCAAGGCCTGGGTGTCGCCGGGCAGGTCGCTGCTGGCGCCGATGCGGGCGAACAGGTCGGCGTCCAGGGCGACGCGCAGGGCCCAATACTTGTGGGCCAGGCCGAGCAGCAGCGAGAGGCCGCAGAGCAGGTGCGGCAACGGCGCCAATGGTAGGCCGAGCAAAGGAGACAGGGTGCAGGCCAGGGCCAGCAGGGTCAGGCCATCCGACAGGCGCTCCAGCTGGCGGCCACGGGCGAGCAGGCTGGCGACGAGGAGCAGCCTCATGGCTGGGCCTCCAAGTTATGCAATACCAGGCGATGGGCCGGGTGCAGGACCACACCGGGGCGCGCCTGGCGAATCAGCGCTTCGGCCTGGGAGGCACTGGCACAATGGCCGTTGAGCAGCAGCCAGGCGGCGACGGCGCTGGCGCTGCGCGAGTAGCCCAAGGCGCAGCAGACCAGCACCGGGCCTTGTTGATGATGGTGTTCGATGGCCTTGGCGGCCTGTTGCAGGATTTCCCGGTCTGGGACAATCAGGTCCAGGGTCGGCAGGCTCTGGTAGTCCTGCGGCGTTTCCAGCGTCGTCATCGCGGGGCAGGGCAGTTCCCCGCTCAGGTCGACAATCGCCGCGAACGCAGATGCTTCAGTGCGCCCCGGCACTCTGCCGAGATACACGCCATCGGCCACCTCATCCGCCTGCGGATGGCGCCAGGTCCAAAGCCGCGAATTGACCCAGGCGCACAGCAGATAGGGCGCCAGCAGCCAGGTGGCGGCCACGGACAGCCGCCCATCGGCGCCTTTCTGGAAACCTGCGGCGCCGAACAGGGCATAGTTCAGCGCCACCAGCAGCAATGACAGCGCCGGCCACAGTAACCACAACCCGCCACCACCCAGTTTCATCGCCAACAGCGTCAGCACGGCCGTCCCCAGGCCATAGCGCAGCGCCAGGCGCCAACGTTTCGGGTCCTGCGCCAGACGTGCCTGTCGCCAGGGCAACGGGCCGCTATGCGGCCACAGCCACAGGCACACAAACCCCGCCAGCGCGCCGGTCGGCACATCGATGAAATGATGCTGCCAGGTGGTCAGCACCGACAGGCCGATCAGCCCCATCCAGCCATGCACCACCCAGCGCCAGGCAGGATGCTGCGTATGTCGGGCAAACATCGTCCAGATGATCACCAGCAACGCGATGTGCAACGACGGTGCCTGGTTGTAGGGCTTGTCGAAACCCATCAGCACATCGAACAGCCAGCCGAACAGCCCCGACAGCTCGGGGCGCTCGAAGGTGAAACGCAGCGGCCAGAACAGGAAACTGGCCACGCAGATCAGTTGCGCCGTCAGCAGCGCCAGGGCATGGCGGTCCATCTCCGAACGCGAGCGCGGCAGCAGGAACGACAAACCGTACAGCAGGTCGATCGACCAGTACGGGATGATCGTCCAGGGCCACAGCGGCATCTGCCGTTCCCAGGCGAACACCAGGCTGCCAATGTCCTCGCGGCCAGCGGTGTAGGTATTGGCCATGCCATAGCTGAGAAAGAAGAACGGTCCGAGCAGCAACAGCCACAGGATGCCACGGCGGATCAGCCCGGTTTCACGGGCCATCAGCGCACCCGCTGTGCCAGGCTGACGCTGAAAATGCCCCACTCGTCGATGCGCTGGGTAATCTTGCGAAACCCTGCCGCCTCCACCAACTGGTCCATCTCCGCCTGGCTGCGCCGCCGCATCACCCAGGCCTGGCCGCCACGGTGGCTGGTCAGGGCACGGGCGATCATCTCCAGCTGCGGGTGCCAGGGCTGACCGGTGTAGACCAGGTAGCCACCGTCCTCGACCGCATCGGCCAGTCCCGCCAGCGAGTTGCCGACCAGCTGGTTACTGGGGAACAGTTCGTAGAGGCCTGAGACCACCGCCAGTGTCGGCTGCGGGGTGAGAGCGGCCAGGCTCGGGCGGTCGAAGGCATCGCCCTGGACGAAGCGGGCGATCTCGCCCAGGCCCTTCTCGGTTATCAAGGCATTGCCCTGTTCCACGTTCAGTTCGCTGTAGTCGCGCAGCAGGATCGAGTCGGGCAGTTGTTGCAGGCCTTGCAGCGCCTCGAGGATGTAGCGGCCATGTCCGGCGGCGATATCGACGATATGCACCGGGCGCTGCTGTTCACGCAGGCGGGCGATGGCCAGGCGCAGCAGTTCCTCGACATTCAGCTTGCGCTGGCGGATGCCACGCCAGCCGATGGCATCCAGGTAGTTGCGGTCGATCAGCCCGCCCAGCTTGCCCTTGCCGGTCGGGGTGTTGCGGTAGACATAGTCGAGGGTCGAGCCCGAGTCGAAACCGGTGTCGAAGCCCAGCTTCACCCCCTCGGAAAGGCCTTTGCCCAAGCGCAGGCCGGCGCGGGTGGCACGCCAGTAGAGGTCGCGTGGTGAATGGCGCGGCAACGGCGCGGCCAGGCTCTCGGCCTCGGCGCAGCTGGCGCCGCTCTTGTCGGCATCGAGCAGCGAGGGCTGCGCTTGCGGTGCGTTGAAACAGTGCGCGACGAAGCGCTCGATCCGCGCCAGGGCATGGGCGCGGTCGCGTTCGCCGAGGGTGTCGTGGAAGAAGCCGGGGAGGATGTGTTTTTCCTTGCGCGTACTGCCCAGGCGGTCGAAGAACTGCTCTTGCGGCTTGCGCTTGACCACCAGGTCGGCGCCGGAGATCAGCAGCTGCGTCGGCACCTGGATCGCCTGGGCATCGGCGACCACGCGGTCGGCGGCGTCGTACAGGCCCAGCAGCATGGTGACGGAGATGGGCCGGCTGATCAGCGGGTCGGCGACATAGGACATGACCCGTTCCGGGTCGTGGGTCAGCAGGCGCGGCTTGACGTAGCTGTTGACGAAGAAGTTGCCGCGCAGGGCCTTCATCAGCTTCAGCCCGGGGCGGGCGAAGGGTACGTAGAGCTTGACCTTGAAGGCCGGCGAGGCAAGCACCAGGCAACGTACCTTTGGCGCATAATCGTGGGCCCAGGTGGCGACCAGTACCGCGCCAACGCTCTGTGCCAGCACCACCATGTCGGCCTCGGCGATGCCGTGCTGTGCCTGGATGTGCTCGATGAAGGTCTGCACGTCGCGCACGCTGGTGGCAATGCCCGGGCTGTCGCCGCGAGCCCCTGGCGACTGGCCATGGCCACGGGCGTCCCAGGCGAAGAAGTCGTAGCCGGGCATGTCCAGCTCATCGGCCAGGTGGGCCATGCGCCCGCCGTGTTCGTGGCCGCGATGGAACATCACCACGGCCCGGCGCGGTTGGTGTTCGTTGCGCGTGGCGGGCCAGTGGCGATAGTGCAGCTCGACGCCGTCATGGGTGCAGAAGTGCAGTGATTGCGCTTGGCGCATGGCGAATATCCTTGTCCGGCAGCGAGGGGCTCAGCGGGTTTCGGCCAGGCCGTGGCGAACCCGGTTGTAGAGGGTATAGAGCGAGAGCAGCAGGATGACCAGCAGCAGGCCGTTGATCCAGGCCGCGCCCAGCAGACCGAACGCCACGCCGGTACCCAGCACGCCGAAGGCGAAGGCCCGGTCGCTCTTGCCCATCGGCCCGTCGTAGCGGCGCGACGCGCCGGCCAGCGGGCCCATCACGCCGGCGTATTCGCTGATCACCGCGAACACCACCACCAGCACCACCAGTGTCGGCGAAACGCCTGGCAGCAGAGCGAAGGGCAGGTAGAGAGCAGTGTCGGCGATCACATCGCACAGTTCGTTGAGGTAGGCGCCGAGTTTGGACTGCTGGCCAAACTCCCGGGCAAGCATGCCGTCGACTGCGTTCAGTGCCATGCGCAGCAGCATCCACACCGGGATCAGGAGGAACAGCCAGGTGACCTGGGGCAGCCAGGCCAGCAACAGGCCCAGCAGGACGGAAACGACGGCAGCGGTGACCGTCACCTGGTTGGCAGTGACGCCGCGGTCGAACAGGCGCTGGACGGCAGGGCGTAGGAACGCCTGGAAGCGGGGTTTGAGCTGATAGATCGATGGCACGTTGAATTCCCTGTCGTGGCGCGGCATGGACGCGATTGTGGGGAATCAGGCGGGGGGGCGGCAAGGGGCGCGTAGTGGAGTTGTGAGGAGGGCGAGGTAATTGCGGTGGCTTTGCCGGCATTGATCGCGGGGCAAGCCCGCTCCTACACTGTTTCCCGCGAAGGCAGGGTTGTGCAATAGGCAGGACAATCTCTCATGGTACTAGCCTTGACTCATTGATTTAGCTGGTCCCTGTGGGAGCGGCCTTGCGTCGCGAAAGGGCCGCAAAGCGGCCCCAGGTTTTGAGCCGCCCTTGAAATTGCCGGGGCTGCTGCGCAGCCCGAAAGGCTGGGCGATCTCCTACAGATTTGGCGTAACCGTTGTAGGAGCGAGCTTGCCCTGCGAGGGGCCGCACAGCGCGTTTCGGTACTCGGCTGTAGTTCATTTCCGAAACTTGTTTCACTGCCGCCTGGCACATTGCGAGGGGGCGGCTGAACGTTCTAGTTTCGCAGTCCACCGACCGGAAACGCTGCCCGGCAGATGCCCAACCAGGGCAGCTCGACAAAGCGAGAGAGCCGATGAACCTGCTTGTTGTCCTGCACAAGTCCCGTGAGACCTATTACGGCGTCACCATTCCCGATGTACCTGGCTGTTTTTCCGCAGGCGCCACGGTCCCCCAGGCACTGGAGAACATTCAGGAGGCGCTGGCGCTGCATTATGAAGGGCTGGTGGCCGATGGCGCGCCCCTGCCGCAGGTGCAGGAAATGGATGTGCATGTGGACAACCCAGAGTATGCAGGCGGCCTCTGGGCGTTGGTGGACTTCGACGCAACGCCATACCTGGGGACGGCGGTACGTTTCAGTGCGACATTGCCCAGGAACCTGTTGCAACGAATCGACGACAGGGTGAAGCAGGACAATCGCTACGCTTCACGCTCCGCATTCCTGGCTTCGGCGGCGCTGCGCGAACTGGCTGAGGTGTACTGAGCCTGCGCGCCCCGATCATATTCAGACACATCCTCATGGTCCAGACTGGCGTTGAAACCTGCCTCATCATGGGTGTCCAGCGGATGTACCAGGAGCATTACCAACACCAGCGGATCAGCGCAGCGCTGTTCAAACGCTGCTTCTTCATCGGCCTGGCGGTACTGGGCACGCACCTGTTGATCAGCGGTTAGCGGAAGAGGCGCTGAGCATATCGATCATCTGGATATCAAAGTCGCGCTCCAGGTAATCCATGCGCTTTTCGAAGAATGCGGCCATGTGCGGCAGTGCCGAGTGCACGTCCAGAGCCGCCTTGCTGGCCCAGACCTCGAAGAACACGAACAGGCTCGGGTCTGCCTTGTCGCGCAGCATATGGTATTCGATGCAGCCCGGCTCCTGGCGGCTGGGTTCGACGTAGGGACGGAACAGTTGCTCGAAGGCTTCGGCCTGTTCCGGGCGGGTCTTGGCTTTGAGGATGAAGGCGTACTGCTCGCTCATGGGAGATCTCGGTAAGTGAAGTGAGTGATCAGATCTTAAATCAACAATATGTTTGTCATTCGTGATTTTAAGACAAATGTATTTTGCCCTGGGACAGCTGTTTCCATGCCCGGTGAGTGCCTAACCTGCCGGCAACTTCACTTACAGGGCTGACCCTCCCATGAAAAAGATCCTCCTGCTCAACGGTGGCAAACGCTTCGCCCACTCCGAAGGCCGCCTCAACCAGACCCTGCACGACGCCGCGCTGGCCCACCTGGACCGTGCCGGCTTCGATGTGCGGGAAACCTTCATCGACGGCGGCTACGACGTCCAGGCCGAGGTGGAAAAATTCCTCTGGGCCGACGTGGTGATCTACCAGATGCCCGGTTGGTGGATGGGCGCGCCGTGGACGGTGAAAAAATACATCGACGAGGTGTTCACCGCCGGCCATGGCAGCCTGTACGCCAACGATGGTCGCACCCGCTCCGATGCCTCGCAGAAGTACGGCAGCGGTGGCCTGGTCCAGGGCAAGCAGTACATGCTGTCGTTGACCTGGAACGCGCCGCAGCAGGCGTTCGATGACCCGAGCGACTTCTTCGAAGGCAAGGGCGTGGATGCGGTGTACTTCCCGTTCCATAAGGCCAACCAGTTCCTCGGCATGAGCGGACTGCCGACCTTCCTCGCCGTCGATGTGATGAAGCGGCCGGATGTGCCTGCGGCGCTGGCGGCGTACGAGCAGCACCTGGATGAAGTGTTCGGCAAGGGCCATTGAGTCCGCCCCATCGTGGGGCCGGCTTGCACAGGCTTCGCCCAGCGGTTATCAATCACGGCATACCCCTGCCAAGGTCATTCGTGTGAAAACTCGCTCCGAAGAACTCCAGGTCTTCGTCGCCGTCATCGACAGCGGCTCGATCTCCGCCGCCGCCGAGCAGATCGGCCAGACGCCGTCGGCCGTCAGCCGCACCCTGTCGCGGTTGGAGGGCAAGCTCGGCACGACGTTGGTCAACCGCACCACCCGGCGCATGGACCTGACCGAGGAAGGGCGCTTCTTCCTAGAGCGCGCGCGGCTGATCCTCGAGCAGATGGACGACATGGAAGAGCGCCTGTCGATGAACCGCCAGACCCCGTCCGGGCGCCTGCGCATCAATGCCGCCGCGCCGTTCATGCTGCACGCGATCCTGCCGTGGATCGGCGAGTTCCGCCGGCAATACCCTGGTATCGAGCTGGAGTTGAATACCGACGACCTGATTATCGACCTGCTGGAGCAGAGCACCGACGTGGCCATCCGCATCGGCGAGCTGTCCGATTCCAGCCTGCATGCCCGCTCGCTGGGCTGCAGCCCGGTGCAGGTCCTCGCCAGCCCCGATTACCTGGCGCAGCACGGCATGCCGCACAAGGTCGAGGATCTCGACCAACATTGCCTGCTCGGCTTCAGCACCCTGGAATCGCTCAACCGCTGGCCGTTGCGCCACGCCCAGGGCGACCATTGGGCAATCCGCCCGCAACTGCTTGCCTCCAGTGGCGAAACCCTGCGCCAGCTGGCCATCGCCGGTGAAGGCATTGTCAGCCTGTCGCATTTCATGACCCACGAGGACATCCGCGCCGGCCGCCTGCAGGTGCTGCTCGCAGAGCACAATAACGGCTATCGCCAGCCGATCCACGCGGTCTACTACCGCAACACCCAGTTGGCGTTGCGGATCCAGTGTTTCCTCGATTTCATCCAGAAGAAGCTGGCCGCCTACGCCTGCTGAGTTGCCTGAACGCGACAGTGTCTGCCCATTGGCGGCGCAATCCTGCCATGGTGTTTGCTTAGTCGGGTGGCTTCGGCCTTAATGACTGATCAACAAAAACAACACCAAGGAAGTGCGCATGCGTATCGTCATGTTCCAGCCACTGGCCCTCGGGGCCGCGATCCTGAGCTGCTCCTCCGCCTTTGCCGTGACGCTGGAAGGCGGCGCGGTGGCCGCCCCTGATCAATATGGCGCACAGGTGGCCGCCGATATCCTCAAGAAAGGCGGCAACGCGGTGGATGCTGCCGTCGCCACCGCCTTCACCCTGGCCGTGACCTACCCCGAGGCCGGTAATATCGGCGGCGGTGGTTTCATGACCTTGTTCGTCGACGGCAAGCCCTACTTCCTCGACTACCGCGAGGTGGCGCCCAAGGCCGCGACCAAGACCATGTACCTGGACGACAAGGGCGAGGTGATCGAGAACCTCAGCCTGGTCGGCGTACGCGCCGCCGGTGTGCCGGGCACGGTGATGGGGCTGTGGGAGGCGCACCAGAAGTTCGGCAAGCTCAAGTGGAGCGAGCTGCTGACGCCGGCCATCGGCTACGCGCAGAACGGCTTCAAGATCGCCCAGAAGCAGTACCAGTACCGCGACGACGCCCAGGGCCTGTTCAAGACCGCCACCAACTTCAACGACTACTTCGGCCACATGAAGGTCGGCGAGCTGTTCAAGCAGCCGGAGCTGGCGCAGACCCTGGAGCGCATCGCCGACCAGGGCGTGAGCGAGTTCTACCAGGGCAAGACCGCCGACCTGCTGGTGGCGCAGATGCAGGCCGACAAGGGCCTGATCACCAAGGACGACCTCAAGGACTACAAGGCCGTGTGGCGTGACCCGATCGCCATCAACTGGCGCGGCAATGTGGTCTACACCGCGCCGCCGCCAAGCTCCGGTGGTGTCGCCCTGGCCCAGCTGCTGGGCATCAAGGAAGACCGCGCGGCCGACTTCAAGGGCGTCGAGCACAACTCGGCCAAGTACATCCACCTGCTGGCCGAGATCGAGAAACGCGTGTTCGCCGACCGCGCCGACTATCTCGGTGATCCGGCCTTCACCAAGGTCCCGGTCGACCAGCTGGTGGCCAAGGACTACCTGGCCAAGCGCGCCGCCCAGGTCAACCCGAACGCGATCTCCGAGACCGACAAGGTCAAGCCGGGGCTGGAACCGCACCAGACCACGCACTTCTCCATCGTCGACAAGCAGGGCAACGCGGTGAGCAACACCTACACCCTCAACCTCGACTATGGCAGTGGCGTGGTGGTCAAGGGCGCGGGCTTCCTGCTCAACGACGAGATGGACGATTTCAGCGCCAAGCCGGGGGCGGCCAATGCCTTTGGCGTGGTCGGCGGCGACGCCAACGCCATCGCGCCGGGCAAGCGCATGCTCTCGTCGATGAGTCCTAGCCTGGTGACCCGCGATGGCAAGGTGGCCCTGGTACTGGGCACGCCGGGCGGTTCGCGGATCTTCACCTCGATCTTCCAGGTGATGAACAACCTGTATGACTACGGCATGCCGCTGGAGAAGGCGGTGGCGGCGCAGCGCGTGCATCACCAGTTGCTGCCCAAGGATACGATCTACTTCGACAGCTACGCGCCGCTCAAGGGGGCAGTGGCCGACGACCTGAAGAAGATGGGCTACGTGCTGGAGGACCAGGGCTGGGAGATGGGCGATATCCAGGCGATCCGGGTCACCGGGGAGAAGCTGGAGACCGCTTCCGATCCGCGTGGGCGTGGGGTGGGGATGATCGTCAAATAAGGCTGGGGTGAAATGATCGCGGGGCAAGCCCGCTCCCACGACCGGTGGGAGCGGGCTTGCCCCGCGATGCGTTACAGGGTCAGACGCGGAACTGGCTGACCAGTGTCTGCAGGTGACCACCCAGGCGCGCCAGCTCGACGCTGGAGGCGGCGGTCTCGTCGCTGGCCGCGGCGGTCTGCTCCGACACGTCGCGCACGTTGAGGATGCTGCGGCTGATCTCTTCGGCCACGGCGCTTTGCTGCTCGGCGGCGGCGGCGATCTGCTGGTTCATCGACTGGATGTTCGACACCGTGCGGGTGATGCTCTCCAGCGAACCACCGGCCTTGCGCGCCAGCTCGACGCTGCTGTCGGTCAGGCTGCGGCTGCCGTTCATCACTTCGGCGACCTGTTGGGTGCCGTGCTGCAGGCTGGCGATCAGGCCTTCGATCTCTTCGGTGGACTGCTGGGTGCGCTGGGCCAGGCCACGGACCTCGTCGGCCACCACGGCGAAGCCACGACCGGCCTCGCCGGCACGGGCCGCCTCGATGGCGGCGTTGAGCGCCAGCAGGTTGGTCTGCTCGGCCACCGACTTGATCACGTCCATGACGCTGCCAATCTTCTGGCTTTCCTGCTGCAAAAGGGTCATCGCCTCGGTGGAGCGGTGCACTTCGTGGGCCAGGCGTTCGATCTGGCTGATGGCCTCACCGACCACCTTGTCGCCGACCCGGGCTTCGTCATCGGCGTTGGTCGCCGCGTGCGAGGCCTGCTCGGCGTTGCGCGCGACTTCCTGGACGGTGGCGGCCATCTCGTGCATGGCGGTGGCCACCTGGTCGGTCTCGACCTTCTGGCTGTTGGCGCCGGCGCTGGTCTGCTCGGTCACCGCCGACAGTTCCTCGGCGGCGCTGGCGATCTGGGTAACGCCGTCGCGGATGCCGGTGATCAGGTCGCGCAGGGTGGTGCCCATGCGAGCGATGCCCTGCTGCAGGGCGCCCAGCTCGTCACGACGGGTGACACGCAGTTCCTGGGTGAGGTCGCCGCTGGCGATGCGGTTGACCACGTCCATGGTCTCGCGCAGCGGGCGGGTGATCTGACGGGTGATGAGGAATGCGGCGAGTACGCCGACCAGCAGCGCCAGGAGGGTGGCAGTAGTCTGCAGGGTGCGGGCCTGGACGCTTTCGGCGTCACGGCGCTCGATCTGGATCTTGTACAGTTCGTCGCTGCGTTTGACGATGTCGGCGCCCTGCACGGTCATTTCGGCACGGGCCACACCGATGGCTGCGGTAGCGTCGCGGAACTGGCGCACGGCGTCGCGGTAGGCCAGCACGGCGTTTTCGAATTGCTGGATGCGTGAGGCTTCGCCCGGCAGCTGGCGCTTGAGGCTGTCGATTTCATTCAGCGCGTTTTCCAGCTGGCGCAGGGCGGCCTGCTCGGCTTCGCTGGTCAGGTCGGCGATGTAGCTGCGTACGTCAAGGCGCACCTGCACCAGCTGTTGCTTGGCCTTGCTGATCAGCAGGTATTGGGCCAGGCGGCTGGCATCGCTCTCGGCGCTGGACAGCACGGCGGCGCTGATCGCCTCGATGGCGTCATTGGCGCGGGACGCGGTCTGGTTCATCGATTCGCGGGCGGCGAGGGTGGTCTTGTAGCCCTGGCGCATCTTCTCCAGCGAGACCCGGTACTCGCTGATGCTCTGGCCCTGCTCGCGCAGCAGTTTGAGGTTCTCGGGGCTCTTGAAGGTGTTGACCAGGTGCTGCTGCTGGCTGCCGAAGGCATCGAGCTTGGCTTGGACGTTGGCCGCCGAGGCATCGTCGCCGTTGGTCAGCATCCACTGCAGGCGGGCCACGCGCAGGTTGGTCAGGTCACTGTTGAGCTGGGTGATGTCGCTCATCCAGTTGCTGCGGTCGATAAGGCTGCCCAGGCTGTTCCAGCCGGTCAGGGCCAGCAGGCCGGTCAGGACCAGGACCAGGCCGAAGCCCAGGCCGAGTTTGAGGTTGACGCTGATATTAGCGAACCAACTGTTCATGCACGCTCTCCCAGAAAATGATTTCGCTCACTTGATCTCAAAAGCTGGGCGTTGTTGTTGTCAGTTAGCCCGCAGATTTGTGTAGGACTTATCGGCAAAGCGGCGAGAAGCTGAAACGCTTTTTCAGCAAATTTATAACTTGTTGAATACGTTTGTTTTTTGATGTGGTCAATTGCGGGTGCAGACCCAGTGCACACCGACGGGCGTGCACTGTTCTGATGGGGCTATCAAAGGCTACGCGCGCTGAAGGTATCGCACTGATTTACGTCGCCACTGGAAAAACCGGCCTTGAACCAGCGCACGCGCTGTTGCGAGGTGCCATGGGTGAAGGAGTCGGGCACCACCCGTCCTTGCCCCTGCTGCTGCAGGCGATCGTCACCGATGGCATTGGCGGCGTTCAGTGCCTCTTCCACATCCCCCGGCTCCAGCCAGTTCAGGCGTTTCTGTGCCTGGTAGGCCCAGACCCCGGCCAGGCAGTCGGCTTGCAGTTCCTGGCGCACCAGCAGGCCGTTGTCGCCTTCCATGCGCTGGCCGTTGCGGCGTGCGGCGTCGACCTTGGCCGAGACCCCGAGCAGGGTCTGCACGTGATGGCCGATTTCGTGGGCGATCACGTAGGCCTGGGCGAAATCCCCGGCTGCCTTGAAGCGGGTTTCCATTTCGCGGAAGAAGGTCATGTCCAGGTACACGCGCTGGTCGGCCGGGCAGTAGAACGGTCCGACCGCCGATGAGGCGAAACCGCAGGCGGAATTGACCTGGCCACTGAACAGCACCAGCTTGGGATCGCGGTACTGCTTGCCGGCCTGGGCGAACAGCGCCTTCCAGGTGTCCTCGGTGTCGCCGAGGATCGAGGCGACGAACTCGGCCTGCTCGTCGTTGGCCGGCGGCGCCTTGCTGCCAACGTTGGCCGGGGCGGTCTGCTGCTGCTCCATCTGTCCGGCCAGCTGGCCGAGGATCTGCAACGGGTCCTGCCCGGTGAGCCAGCCGATGCCGACGATCAACAGGATGGCGCCGAGCCCCAGGCCCTTGCCGCCGCCGAAGCGCATGCCGCCGCCCCCTTCGCCGCGGGCATCGACCACGTTGTCGCTGCGTCGGCCTTTTCGCCATTCCATGTAGAGCTCTCCGGTTCGTGAAACAAGAAGTCAAAGATTAGTCCAGCGCTGCCCTCGGCGTCGCCTTGGTCGCTTGTACATAACCAAATGGTTATGGCTAAGACTGCTGAATTCAATATTCATCCCGATTGGCCTGCTGGAAACTGCAACTCCGCCTGCCACGCCCAGGCGTTCGACAATTCCAAGAGAGGAAACCGGCATGCCCGCCCAGGACACCAGCCGCTTCGTGATCCGTGATCGCAACTGGCACCCCAAGGCCTTCACCCCCGACTACAAGACCTCGGTGGCGCGCTCGCCGCGCCAGGCGCTGGTCAGCATCCCACAGTCGATCAGCGAAAGTACCGGCCCGGACTTTTCCCATCTGCGTTTCGGCGAACACGACCATGACTTGCTGCTCAACTTCAACCACGGCGGCTTGCCGATCGGCGAGCGCATCATCGTCGCCGGCCGCGTTGTCGACCAGTACGGCAAGCCGGTGGCCAACACCTTGGTGGAGATGTGGCAGGCCAACGCCGGCGGTCGCTACCGGCACAAGAACGACCGCTACCTGGCGCCGCTGGACCCGAACTTCGGCGGTGTCGGCCGTTGCCTGACCGACCGCGACGGCTACTACAGCTTTCGTACCATCAAGCCCGGTCCATACCCATGGCGCAACGGCCCCAACGACTGGCGCCCGGCACATATCCACTTCTCCATCAGCGGACCGTCGATCGCCACCAAGCTGATCACCCAGTTGTACTTCGAGGGCGATCCGCTGATTCCGCTGTGCCCGATCGTCAAGTCGATCGCCAACCCCGACGCGGTCCAGCGGCTGATCGCCAGGCTCGACATGAGCCACGCCAACCCCATGGATTGCCTGGCCTACCGCTTCGACATTGTCCTGCGCGGCCAGCGCCAGACCCACTTCGAAAACCGCTGAGGAGGCCCGTGATGCCTATCGAACTGCTGCCGGAAACCCCTTCGCAGACCGCCGGCCCCTATGTGCACATCGGCCTGGCCCTGGAAGCCGCAGGCAACCCGACCCGCGACCAGGAAATCTGGAACCGCCTGGCCACCCCCGAGGCGCCGGGCGAACAAATCTTGTTGCTCGGCCAGGTATACGACGGCAACGGCCACCTGGTGCGCGACTCTTTCCTGGAGGTCTGGCAGGCTGATGCCGATGGCCGCTACCAGGATGAGTTCAACCACGAGAACGCCTTCAACAGCTTCGGCCGCACCGCGACCACCTTCGATGCCGGCGAATGGACCCTGCATACGGTCAAGCCGGGTGTGGTGAACAATGCCGCGGGCGTGCCGATGGCGCCGCACATCAACATCAGCCTGTTTGCCCGGGGGATCAACATCCACCTGCATACACGGTTGTACTTCGATGACGAGGGTGAGGCGAACGCCCGGTGCCCGGTGCTCAACCTGATCGAGCAGCCGCAGCGGCGCGAGACGCTGATCGCCAGGCGTTGCGAGGTAGAGGGGAAGACGGCGTATCGTTTCGATATCCGTATCCAGGGGGAAGGGGAGACGGTGTTCTTCGATTTCTGACTGAAGCTTCAGGGGCCGCTTTGCGGCCCATCCGACCGGTCCGACGCCTCGGCAAGGCCGCTCAGGAGTACGCGATTCCCTGTAGGAGCGGCCTTGCCGAGGCGTCGGACCGGTCGGATGGGCTGCAAACCAGCCCCGGCGATCTGAAGGTCAGCGCCTAACCAGCAGGACGCCGCTTTCCATGTGATGGGTATACGGGAACTGGTCGAACAGCGCGCAGCGCTCGATACGGTGGGTATCGTGCAGCTGGGCGATGTTCTGCGCCAGGGTTTCCGGGTTGCACGAGATGTACAGGATGCGCTCGAAGCGACGGGTCAGCTCGCAGGTGTCCGGGTCCATGCCGGCGCGCGGCGGGTCGACGAACACGGTGCCGAAGTCGTAGCTTTTCAGGTCGATGCCTTCCAGGCGGCGGAACGGGCGGACCTCGTTCAGCGCCTGGGTCAGCTCCTCGGCCGACAGGCGCACCAGGCGCACGTTATCCACGCCGTTCTCGTCGAGGTTATGCAGGGCGGCGTTGACCGAGGTCTTGCTGATCTCGGTGGCCAGTACCTGGCGCGCGCGGGTCGCCAGCGGCAGGGTGAAGTTGCCGTTGCCGCAGTACAGCTCCAGCAGGTCGTCCTGGCGCTCGCCCATGGCCTCGAAGGCCCAGACGAGCATCTTTTGGTTCACCGCGCCGTTGGGCTGGGTGAAGGCGCCTTCGGGCTGACGATAACTGAAGGTGCGTCCGGCGATGTCGAGTTTTTCCACGGCGTAGTCGCGGCCGATCACCACGCGCTTGCCCTTGGAGCGGCCGATCACGCTGACGTTCAGGTCACTGGCCAGTTGCTGCGCGGCAGCCTCCCAGGCTTCGTCCAGAGGGCGGTGATAGCACAGGGTGACCATCGCGTCACCGGCCAGGGTGGTGAGGAACTCGACCTGGAACAGGCGATTGTCGAGTGCCTCGTTGCCCTGCCAGGCGGCCTTCAGACGTGGCATCAGTTCATTGATGCGCTCGCTGGCGATGGGAAAATCGTTGATCAGGATTGCCTTGTGCTTCTCGCCCGGGGCGAACATCGCGTAGTGACGTTGACCGCCCTCGCGCCACAGGCGGAATTCGGCGCGCAGGCGATAGTGCTCGCGCGGTGAGTCGAACAGCGCCGGCTCCGGCGCGCCGAACGGGGCCAGCAGCTCGCGCAGGCGGGCGGCCTTGGCCGCCAGTTGCGCGTCGTATTGTGAAGGATCCAGGACAGCACTCATGCGGGGAACCAGCCCAGCTTGATGACGAACAGGATCGACAGGATTACCAACGCCGGGTTCAGGTCGCGGTGACGGCCGGAGATCAGCTTGATGGCGGTCCAGGCGATGAAGCCGAAGGCGATGCCGTTGGCGATCGAGTAGGTCAGTGGCATGGCCAGGGCGGTCACCACCACCGGCGCGGCTTCGGTGACGTCGTCCCAGTTGATCTCGGCCAGGCCCGAGGCCATCAGTACGGCGACGAACAGCAGGGCCGGCGCGGTGGCGAAGGCCGGCACGCTGCCGGCCAGCGGGGCGAAGAACAGCGCCAGCAGGAACAGCACGGCGACCACGATGGCGGTCAGGCCGGTGCGCCCGCCCGCGCTCACGCCCGCCGCCGACTCGATGTAGCTGGTGGTGGTCGAGGTACCCAGCAGGGACCCGGCCATGGCGGCGGTACTGTCGGCGATCAGGGCGCGGCCCATCTTCGGCATGTGGCCGTCCTTGCCCATCAGGCCGGCGCGCTTGGCCACACCGATCAGGGTGCCGGAGTTGTCGAACAGGTCGACGAACAGGAAGGCGAAGATCACGCTGATCAGGCCAACGTCGAGGGCGCCGGCGATGTCCAGCTGCAGGAAGGTCGGGGCCAGCGACGGCGGCATCGAGACCACGCCGCCGAACGGGGTGACCCCCATCACGATCGAGGCCACGGTCACGGCCAGGATGCCGATCAGCACCGCGCCGCGTACCTTCAGCGACTCGAGGGCGACAATCAGGAAGAAGCCCAGGGTGGCGAGGATCGGCGCCGGTTTGCTGAGATCGCCCAGGCCCACCAGGGTTGCTGGGTTATCGACGACGATACCTGCGTTATGCAGGGCGATCAGCGCCAGGAACAGGCCGATGCCTGCGGCGATGGCCGAGCGCAGCGGCAGCGGGATGCTGTTCACGATCCACTCGCGGATGCGGAAGATCGACAGCAGGAAGAACAGCACTGCCGAGAGGAATACAGCCCCCAACGCCACCTGCCAGGTGTGGCCCATGTGCAGGACCACGGTGTAGGTGAAGAAAGCGTTCAGGCCCATGCCCGGCGCCAGGGCGATCGGGTAGTTGGCGATGATGCCCATGGTCACCGAGCCGATGGCCGCGGCAAGGCACGTGGCGACGAACACCGCGCCCTTGTCCATGCCGGTCTCGCCGAGGATGCTCGGGTTGACGAACAGGATGTAGGCCATGGCCAGGAAGGTGGTGACGCCCGCGAGAATCTCGGTGCGCACATTGGTGTCGTGTGCTTTTAGTTGAAACAGCCTTTCCAGCATGCCTGCTCCCCGGGCGCCCTCGCGCCGTGAATGTATCGACCCCAACAGCAAAGCACAGACCGTACCGGATACCGTGGTTTTGTGTGGGGCGGAAAAAAGCCGCGCATCATACCAGCAAGGATGGCGGGGGCCTATGGCCATTGGGGAGAGGGCTTTCTGTAGCTTGTGTCGGCCCTTTCGCGGGCAAGCCCGCGAATAGACCGGCACAGGCAACCGATCAGCCGTTATGCATCCGGTCGCGGTGAGTCAACGTCGGGAACAGCTTCATCCACACCCCGGTCACCACCAGCGTGCCCACGCCACCGAGCACCACCGCCGGCACTGTGCCGAACCAGTGCGCGGTAACGCCCGACTCGAACTCGCCGAGCTGGTTCGAGGCACCGATGAACAATCCGTTCACCGCGCTCACCCGGCCACGCATCTCGTCCGGCGTCTCCAACTGCACGAATGCGCTGCGGATGACCATGCTGATCATGTCTGCCGCGCCCAGCACCACTAGCACCGCCAATGATAACCAGAACGAGGTCGAGAGGCCGAAGGCGATGGTCGCCACGCCAAATATGCCCACTGCGGTGAACATGGTCAGACCCACCTTGCGTTCCACCGGGAAGCGCGCCAGCCACAGCGACATCAGCAATGCCCCGACGGCGGGCGCTGAGCGCAACAGGCCCAGGCCCCAGGCGCCGGTGAGCAGGATGTCCTTGGCGAACACCGGCAGCAGCGCGGTGGCGCCGCCGAGCAGAACGGCGAACAGGTCCAGCGAGATCGCGCCGAGGATATCCGGACGACTGCGGATGAAGCGGATCCCGGCCAGCAGCGAGTCGAGGTTGGCCCTGCCTGGCTGCGGCTGCTGCCGACGGGCATCGAGGCTCAGCGTCAAAAGGCAGGCAATGAGATAGAGGGCTACGGTCGGACCGTACACCCAGGTACTGCCGAGGGCGTAGAGCAGGCCGCCCACCGCCGGGGCGACGATGGTCGCCGCCTGGGTCGCCGAGGCCGAGGCCGCCACCGCGCGGGGGAACAGTCCGGGCGGCACCACGTTGGGCAATAGCGCCTGGGTCGCCGGCATCTCGAACGAGCGGGCGGCACCCAGCAGGAAGGCCAGGACGAAGATCAGTTCACGGCTGACGTTGTCGGTAAAGCTGCCCACGGCCAGCGCCAGGGCGATCAGCGCCTGCAGGGTCTGGCACAGGGCGGCGACCTTGCGTCGGTCATAGCGATCGGCGACATGCCCGGTGTGCAGCATGAACAGTACCCGCGGGGCGAACTCGACCAGCCCGACCAGGCCCAGGTCGAGCACATTGCCGGTGAGCTGGTAGAGGTGCCAGCCGATGGCCACGGTGAGCATCTGGAAGCCGCTGGCGGTGAATACGCGGGCCAGCCAGAAGGCGAGGAAGGGGCGGTGATGGCGCAGCAGTTGCGGGGCGGAATCGGACATCGCTAGGCCTGCGACCTCGGAAATAGAGGGGGCTGCAGCGTAACATCTGTTTGTAACAAATGGTTGCTGAAAGCGGCGTGGATCAACGTTTCACCTACGAAGAAAGAGGGTGAGGCAACCGGTCACGCGGCAATCAACCACACATCCGGATGGGTCATTCGGGACTATGCTTCCATTCAGTCGTTGATCTGGATCAATCGTTCCAGATGCAACGATCTTGGCCCTTGGGCCGGAATCCCCGCGATCGAACAGAACAATTCCAACGCGCCGCACTCGATACCCGTGGGGGCAGTGGGCGACAGGCCATGAGCCCGGTCGCCGGATTACCTGAAGAGGAAGCACCATGTTCGGATTGGAAGCCTTAGAGCTCGCCCGAATCCAGTTTGCCTTTACCGTGTCCTTTCACATCCTGTTCCCGGCCATCACCATTGGCCTGGCGAGCTACCTGGCGGTCCTCGAAGGCCTTTGGCTTAAGACCGGCGACAACACCTACCGTGACCTCTACCACTTCTGGTCGAAGATCTTCGCCGTCAACTTCGGCATGGGCGTGGTCTCGGGATTGGTCATGGCCTATCAGTTCGGCACCAACTGGAGCCAGTTCTCCGACTTTGCCGGCTCCATCACCGGTCCCTTGCTCACCTACGAGGTCTTGACCGCCTTCTTCCTCGAGGCCGGTTTCCTGGGCGTCATGCTGTTCGGCTGGAACCGTGTCGGGCGTGGCCTGCACTTCTTCGCCACGTGCATGGTGGCGCTCGGCACGCTGGTGTCGACGTTCTGGATCCTCGCTTCCAACAGCTGGATGCAGACGCCCCAGGGCTACGAGATCGTCAACGGCCAGGTGATCCCGGTGGACTGGTTCGCGGTGATCTTCAATCCGTCGTTCCCCTACCGGCTGATGCACATGGCCACCGCGGCCTTCGTCGCCACCGCGTTCTTCGTCGGCGCCTCGGCGGCCTGGCACCTGCTGCGCGGGCGCGACAACCCGGCGGTGCGCAAGATGCTGTCGATGGCCATGTGGATGGCGCTGATCGTCGCGCCGGTGCAGGCGGTGATCGGTGACTTCCATGGCTTGAACACCCTCAAGCACCAGCCGGTGAAGATCGCCGCCATCGAAGGCCACTGGGAGAACAAGCCCGGCGAGCCGACCCCGCTGATCCTGTTCGGCATTCCCGACATGCAGGCCGAGACCACCCGCTTCAAGATCGAGATCCCGGCGCTTGGCAGCTTGATCCTCACCCACAGCCTGGACAAGCAGGTCCCGGCGATGAAGGATTTCCCGCCCGAGGACCGGCCCAACTCGACCATCGTGTTCTGGTCGTTCCGGGTCATGGTCGGTCTGGGCATGCTGATGATCTTCGTTGGCCTGTGGAGCCTCTGGCTGCGCAAGCGCGGCACGCTGTACAGCTCGCGTCCGTTCCTCTACCTGACCTTGTGGATGGGCCCGTCTGGCTTGATCGCCATCCTCGCCGGCTGGTTCACCACCGAGGTCGGTCGTCAGCCCTGGGTTGTCTACGGCCTGATGCGTACCGCCGACGGCGTGTCCAACCACAGTTATGCGCAACTCGGCTTCACCCTGGTGATGTTCGTTGTGGTCTATTTCGCCCTGTTCGGCACCGGGCTCGGCTACATGATGCGTCTGGTGCGCAAAGGTCCGCACACAGGCGAGGGCGACACGCAGCCCCCCGGAGGCCCTGGCCAGAAACGCACGCCAGCGCGGCCGCTGTCCGCCGCCGATGACGGCCATGAGGCCGACTCCGCCAGCCTGAGCAAGGGGAACTGAGATGGGTATCGATCTTCCGCTGATCTGGGCCGTGATCATCATCTTCGGCGTCATGATGTACGTGGTGATGGATGGTTTCGACCTGGGCATCGGCATGCTCTTCCCCTTCGTCAAGGACGAGCATGACCGCGATGTGATGATGAACACCGTCGCCCCGGTATGGGACGGCAACGAGACTTGGCTGGTGCTGGGCGGCGCGGCACTGTTCGGCGCTTTCCCGCTGGCCTACTCAGTAGTGCTCGAAGCACTGTACCTGCCGTTGATCCTGATGCTGGTGGGGCTGATCTTCCGGGGCGTGGCCTTTGAGTTCCGCTTCAAGGCCCGGGCCAACAAACGCCACATCTGGGACAAGGCGTTCATCTGGGGTTCGCTGGTGGCGACCTTCTTCCAGGGCGTGGCCCTGGGCGCGTTCATCGAGGGCTTCAAGGTGGTCGACCGCAAGTTCGTCGGCGGCACCCTGGACTGGCTGACGCCGTTCACGCTGTTCAGTGGACTGGGCCTGATCGTCGCCTACTCTCTGCTGGGCTGCACCTGGCTGATCATGAAGACCGAAGGGCCATTGCAGAAGCAGATGCATGACATCGCTCGGCCACTGGCGCTGGTGCTGCTGGCGGTCATCGGTGTGGTCAGCCTGTGGACGCCGATCGCTTACCCGCAGATCGCCGAGCGCTGGTTCAGCATGCCCAACCTGGTCTGGTTCATGCCCGTGCCGATCCTGGTGCTGGTGACGTTCTACGGCCTGCTGCGGGCGGTGGCACGCGATGCCCACTACACGCCGTTCCTGTTGACCCTGGTGCTGATCTTCCTGGGCTACAGCGGACTGGGCATCAGCCTGTGGCCGAACATCATCCCGCCGTCCATCAGCATTTGGGACGCTGCGGCGCCACCGCAGAGCCAGGGCTTCATGCTGGTGGGCACGCTGTTCATCCTGCCGTTCATTCTTGGTTACACCTACTGGAGCTACTACGTGTTCCGCGGCAAGGTGACCCATGAAGATGGCTATCACTAGGAGCGCATCGTGATGAACGTCGAAGAAAAAAAGCCGCTCTGGCAACGCCTGGGTTGGCTGGTGCTGATCTGGGGGCTGAGCGTGGCGGCGCTTGGGGTGGTGGCTTATGGCATGCGCATGTTCATGAGTGCTGCCGGCCTTAGTACCCACTAGGTTGCGAGGGCTGCGTTGCAGCCCGGTCGCGGGGCAAGCCCGCTCCTACAGGACCAGTAGGAGCGGGCTTTTCTCGTTTTCTACTGGATGTTTATTTCCGGGCCTTGAGCACCACGAACTTCGGTGTCGCCGCCACCTGCTCGACCCCTCGGAACAACCGCGCCAGCTTGCTGTGATAGCCCAGGTGGCGGTTGCCGACGATGTACAGCGCCCCACCGACTTCCAGCGCCTCCCGGGCCTGCTGGAACATGCGCCAGGCAAGAAAGTCGCCCACCACCTGCTGCTGGTGGAACGGCGGGTTGCACAGCACCACGTCCAGCGATTGTTTCTCCTGGCCGGCCAGGCCATCCGCGGCCCTGATCGTGACCTCGCGCTCGCCCAGCGCCGCCTGCCAGTTCTCCCGCGCCGACTGCACCGCCATGAACGACTCGTCGACCAGGGTGAATTGCGCATCCGGGTTGGCCAGGGCGCAGGCGATCGCCAGCACGCCATTGCCGCAGCCCAGGTCGGCGATCCGGGCACGGCCCAGGTCGCGTGGCAGGTGCGGCAGGAAGGCGCGGGTGCCGATGTCCAGGCCTTCGCGGCAGAACACATTGGCGTGGTTGACCAACTCAAGGGCCGGGCTGTCCAGGCGGTAGCGGCTGGGGTAGGGCGAGCGTGCGGTCGGACGTTCGCCGACGCTGGCAATCAGCAGACGCGCCTTCTTCTGCGCTAGCGAGGCCTGGACCGGGCCGATGTACTTTTCCATCAGGTCGCCGGCGGCGCGGGGCAGGTGCTTGATCATGGCCCCGGCGATCACCTGGGCGCCGGGCGCCAGTTGGCCCTGCAGGCGGATCAGCTGTTCCTCGAGCAGTGCCAGGGTCTTGGGCACGCGCACCAGCACGCGGTCGAACGGGCCAGGGAAGGTCTCGCTGGCGGGGATGAAAGGCACGCTGTCGAACGGCCTGCCGTTACCCGCCAGATTTTTCTCCAGGGCCAGGTGCGCCAGGTGCGAGTCGCCGCTGCTGGTCACCTGCACATGCCCCGCGAGGCTCGCGGCAAGGGCGCCGAAGCTGTCGTTGAGCACCAGCACCCTGCAGCTCGCCTGTGGCACTTGGGCGGCCAGGTGTTCCAGCAGGTACTGGTCGGCGGCGTCGAAGGCCAGCAGCGGGTCATTGGCCTGGGCCGGCTGGCGGATCAGGTCGAGGTCGGCGAAGGGGCTGTTGAACAGGGGCATGACGTGGGGCTCTGCTGCGAATCCTGCCCGGCGCGCTGCGCGGCGGGCTTGCGGCGGGTGATTCTACAGGGCTTTGCGCCTGGGTGGGGGACGGGCTGTCAGAGCAGGCCGCGCAGGGCGGCGATGGCGATGGCGCCGGCCTTGTTGGAGGCGTTGGTCTTGGTGATCACGCTGCGGATATGGAAATTCACGGTACTGGTCGACAGCGAGAGGATCATCGCCACGTCGGCGGCGGTCTTGCCCGCTGCGGACCACTTGAGCACTTCGAGTTCGCGTTCGCTCAGTTGCGGCACCGGGCTGAACTTCTGCAGATGATGTGTGCTGAGCACGGCGTGCAAGGTGTTGCACAGCCACATTACCTGGGCACTCTTCGCGAAGAGTTCCTCGCGGGTGACTACCCCCAGGGGCCTGGAGACACTCAACTGACTCTCGTTGTGCTGCTGGTCATGTACCGACTGACTCCAGCCATGGGTCATGCCAAGCGCGGTGGCGGCTTCGCGCAGTTGTGGCACCTCACAGTAGAGATCGTCGTTCCAGACCAGTGGCAGTGTTGTATGGTGGCATTTTGATACTGTTGGGTCTATCTTGATTAAGTCTTCAGCTTGGTAACGCTCATTCCAGGCACCGGGATAGTTGTTGTAGAGGATCACCTGTGGGCCACGGGCTGCCACATGCAGGTGCAGTGCCAAACCAACGAACTCCATGTTGAGCGCTTGGGCCAGTTTCACCGCTTGACCGAACAGCTCCTTCGGTTCTTGTTCATCCAGCAGTTGCTGGAGCTGCTCGCTTTTCCAATGTGGCATCGATGAAGCTCCCGTCGCTTGGCGCTGGATCCAATATCGGCATTTCACGGAACGAAGTGTAGGAAATCTCCTAAGTCTGCGCTGGTTTTTTTTGCTATAGCTGTTACGCTTTTTTAGCTGATTGCGATCACTCATAAGCGATACCTTACAAACCGACGGTGTTTATCTGGGGCACTTTGCGCGAAACTGTGCGCATCTGATCCATGGAGCCCGTCATGACCGCCAGCGCCGACAAATTCACCCGCCAGACTCTGCTCGACGTCCAGCCCCTGACGCCCAACCTGTTTTCCCTGCGTGTCACTCGCGATGCCGGATTCCGTTTCCGCGCCGGCCAGTTCGCCCGCCTCGGGGTGAGCAAGGCCGATGGCAGCGTGGCCTGGCGTGCCTATTCCATGGTCAGTGCGCCCCATGACGAGTTCCTCGACTTCTTCTCCATCGTGGTGCCGGGCGGTGAATTCACCAGCGAACTGAGCCGCCTGGGTGAAGGCGATACCTTGCTGATCGACCGTCAGGCCTTCGGCTACCTGACCCTCGACCGTTTCGTGGGGGGGCGCGACCTGTGGTTGCTGGCCACCGGCACCGGCATTGCGCCGTTCATGTCGATCCTGCAGGACTTCGAGGCCTGGGAGCGCTTCGACAACATCAAGCTGGTGTACTCGGTGCGCGAGGCGAAGGAGCTGGCGTATGTGGACGAGATCGCCGCGCTGGAGCAGCGCGACTACCTGGCGGAGTTTGCGGGCAAGCTGCAGTTCATCCCGGTGGTGACCCGAGAGCAACACCCGGGCGCGTTGAATGCGCGGATCACCACGCTGATCGAGAACGGTGAGCTGGAAAAGGCGGCGGGGCTGGCGCTGTCGCCGGAGCATTCGCGGGTCATGCTGTGCGGCAACCCGGAAATGATCGACGAGACACGCAAGGTGCTCAAGGCGCGCGACCTGCAGCTGAGCCTGAGCAAGCGACCGGGGCAGGTGGCGGTGGAGAACTACTGGTAAGGATCAACGGCGCCTTAAGGATCGTCGTCACTGGGGCCGCCGCGAAGCGGCCCCAGTCGTTTTGTGCTTCAGGGCTGTCGGTTCTGCGCCTTGAGCAGGTCGCGAATCTCGGTCAGCAGGGTTTCCTCGGCGCTTGGCACCGGCGGTGCGGTCGGGGCCACGGCTTCTTCGCGCTTGAGGCGGTTGATCACCTTCACGCCCATGAAGATGGCGAAGGCGACGATGATGAAGTCGAGAATGGTCTGGATGAATTTGCCATAAGCCAGCACCACTGCGGGCACATCGCCTTCGGCGGCCTTGAGCGTGATGGCCAGGTCGCTGAAGTCCACCCCGCCGATCAGCAGGCCGATGGGGGGCATGATCACGTCGCCGACAAAGGAAGAGACGATCTTGCCGAACGCCGCGCCGATGATGATACCTACCGCCATGTCGACGACATTTCCCTTGACCGCGAAGGCCTTGAATTCACTGAGCATGCCCATGCTGTATTCCTTTGTTACGAATGGAGAGGTAACCGCAGTGTAAGCCACTAAAACGCTTCATGCGTGACGTTCGCAGCTACAGACTGTGTTTAGAGCGAATAGTTTTGTCGCCTGCCGCTGCCTCCGGGACACGTCCGTGTTCGGCTATCATGGCGGTTTTTCCCAGGAGACCCGCCCATGGCCAAGGCCAAGCGCTTGTATGGCTGCACAGAGTGCGGCGCGACCTTCCCCAAATGGGCCGGCCAGTGCGGTGACTGCGGTGCCTGGAACACCCTGGTCGAGACCATGATCGAAAGCGGCGGCGCCGCGGCGCCGAGCGGGCGGGCCGGCTGGACCGGGCAGCAGGCACAGATCAAGACCCTGGCCGAAGTCAGTGTCGAGGAGATTCCGCGCTTCACCACCAGCAGCACCGAACTCGACCGCGTGCTCGGCGGTGGCCTGGTGGACGGCTCGGTGGTGTTGATCGGCGGTGATCCGGGGATCGGCAAGTCCACCATCCTCCTGCAGACCCTGTGCAACATCGCCACGCAGATGCCGGCGCTGTATGTCACCGGCGAGGAGTCGCAGCAGCAAGTGGCCATGCGCTCCCGGCGCCTGGGCCTGCCCCAGGACCAGCTCAAGGTCATGACCGAAACCTGCATCGAGACCATCATCGCCACCGCGCGCCAGGAAAAGCCGCGGGTGATGGTCATCGACTCGATCCAGACCATCTTCACCGAGCAGTTGCAGTCGGCCCCGGGCGGCGTCGCCCAGGTGCGCGAGAGTACGGCGTTGCTGGTGCGTTACGCCAAGCAGAGCGGCACGGCGATCTTCCTGGTCGGCCACGTCACCAAGGAAGGCTCGCTGGCCGGGCCCCGGGTGCTTGAGCACATGGTTGATACCGTGCTGTATTTCGAGGGGGAGTCCGATGGTCGCCTGCGCCTGCTGCGGGCAGTGAAGAACCGCTTCGGCGCGGTCAACGAACTGGGCGTGTTCGGCATGACCGACCGCGGCCTCAAGGAAGTCTCCAACCCCTCGGCGATCTTCCTCAACCGCACCCAGGAAGAAGTACCCGGCAGCGTGGTCATGGCCACCTGGGAGGGGACCCGGCCGATGCTGGTGGAGGTCCAGGCGCTGGTCGACGACAGTCACCTGGCCAACCCGCGCCGGGTGACCCTGGGCCTGGACCAGAACCGCCTGGCCATGCTGCTGGCGGTGCTGCACCGGCACGGCGGCATCCCCACCCATGACCAGGATGTATTCCTCAACGTCGTCGGTGGTGTGAAAGTGCTGGAAACCGCCTCCGACCTGGCGTTGCTGGCCGCGGTGATGTCGAGCTTGCGCAACCGTCCGCTGGCCCATGGCTTGCTGGTATTCGGCGAGATCGGCCTGTCGGGCGAGGTGCGGCCGGTGCCCAGTGGCCAGGAGCGCCTGAAGGAGGCGGCCAAGCATGGCTTCAAGCGCGCCATCGTGCCCAAGGGCAACGCGCCAAAGGAGGCACCCGCCGGTTTGCAGGTGATTGCCGTGACCCGTCTGGAACAGGCGCTGGATGCACTCTTCGAGTGATGCCGTTTCTTGCAAGTGATTCTCAATAACCAGTAGCATACCGCCACCTTGCGACCACCCCATGGAGAGCGTGTGGCGGAGTTCGACCTCAAGCGGCTGTTCACAAAGCACGCGAAAAACCTTCAGGGCCTGCTCTCGCGCAAGGTGCGCGACCCGCAGTTGGCGGCCGACCTGGTGCAGGACAGCTTCCTGCGCCTGGCCGAGCAGCAGCGTCACGAGCCCATCGAAAACGCCCAGGCCTACCTGTACCGCACGGCGCACAACCTGATGATCGATCACGTGCGCCAGCAGCAGCGACGCAAGACTGACACGGTGCCCCACGAGGCCTTCGAGGCGATCGTCGAGGACACCCCTGGGCTTGAGGAGCAGGCCGTGCGCGAACAGCACCTGCGCC
This sequence comes from Pseudomonas sp. P65(2024), assembly GCF_057480955.1. NCBI lineage: Bacteria > Pseudomonadati > Pseudomonadota > Gammaproteobacteria > Pseudomonadales > Pseudomonadaceae > Pseudomonas > Pseudomonas sp. P65(2024). The sequence continues at coordinate 64,729 of NZ_JBLIYX010000020.1, read as the reverse complement.
GCCTGCAGGCGATCCTCGGTGAGCTGCCCGAGCGCACCCGGGAAATCTTTCGCCTGAACCGCCTGGAGGGCATGACCCACGCCGAGGTCGCCCGGCACCTGGGGATCTCCGACAGCTCGGTGCAAAAGCATCTGGCCAAGGCCCTGGCCTATGTGATGCAGTGCCTGCAGGAAACCGAATGACCAACGGTTTACTGACAAATGCCGCTTCAGACGTCAGCCCAGACATAACCAGATCGCGAGAGAACCGTGTGAGCAGCCAGAACGAGCAAGCCATCCGCGAGCAGGCCGCCGAGTGGGTGGTGCTGCAGCAGGCCGGTCCCCTGAGCCCGGCGCAGCAGCACGCCTTGGACCAGTGGTGCGCCAGCGATCCCCGGCACGCCCGTGCCTATGGGTTTGCCCAGGCCACCTGGGCTGACCTTGGGCAATTGGCACGCTTGCCCGCCGTCTCGAGCGCTCGCCCCACGACTCCCCTCCAGGGCAGCCCGATGCGGCGACGGCGACCTCGGTTGCGCCGGGCTGTTGCCAGCGCGGCGGCGTTGTTGCTGGCAGTGCTGGCCGTGCAACAGGGGCCGCAGGCATGGCTGGGCTGGCGCGCGGACTACCTCACGGGGATCGGCGAAGTGCGCCGGGTGACCCTGCCCGATGGCAGTCAGGTGGAACTGGACAGCCGCAGCGCCCTCCAGCTTGCCTTCGATGAGCGGGAACGGCGCGTGCGTCTGCTGGCCGGTGAAGCCATCTTCACTGCCGCACCGGTCACGGCCCAGGACGCACGCCCGTTCGTGGTCGAGTACGCCGGGGCTACCAGCCGCGCCCTCGGCACTCGCTTCGTGGTTGGCGCTGCGGGCGAAGGGGGCTGGGTCGGCATGCTGGAGCACAGTGTTGCGGTCGAGCTGCAGGCGCCGCCGTTGCAAGGGCAGGCCGGCCAGGTGCTGGAGCAGGGCGACAGTCTGCGCTATGACCAGCGCAAGGGGGTGCGGCCCTGGCCGGGTCACGACCTGCGGCGGGCCACGGACTGGCAGCGCGGGGTGCTGGTGTTCGAACGCCAGCCGCTCGCCGAGGTGGTCGCCCGGCTCAATCGCTACCGCGCAGGTCAGCTAGTGGTCGCCAGTGACGTATTGGCTCGGCGTGAGGTCAGCGGCGTCTTCCGCCTCGACCAGCTAGGCACCGCCCCGGTGGTGCTCGGTGAAGAGCTCAAGGCCCGGCTGATCGAGCTTCCAGGCGTGGCCGTGCTCTACTGAACCCGGCTTCGGCAAAAAAACTTTCAATTTTATTTACTGACTTCTTCTGCATCGCGCGTCTGACTGTTGAGATTGATTTTCATTACTAGAAAACATCAACAACGGACGAGCAATCGCAGTGAGCACGCCACGACTACAACCCCTGCGCCCTCTGGGCCGCCTCGCCCTGGCCGGCAGCCTGGTCCTGGGCAGCTGTGCATTGCCGATGGGGATCGGCCAGGCACACGCCGCCGATTCGCCAAGCACCGCCAGCCGCAACCTGGTTCGTTTCGATATTCCGGCCCAGTCGCTCGACAGCGCCGTACTGGCCTATGCCGAGCAGTCCGGTGTGCAGGTGTTCTTCGACAGCCGCAAGCTGGCCGGTCTGCGCAGCGAAGGGTTGCACGGCAGCTACCCGGCCGAAGAGGGCCTGCGCCAGCTGCTGCGCGGCACGCCGGTGCGTTACCACTTCAGCGCCGCCGGCCAGGTCGGCCTGGAGCGTCTCGTTCAGGACGGCGAGGCCCTTGAGTTGGGCGCGACCCATATCGATTCGCAGCGTGATGGCGATTGGGTGTACCAGGCCCCGCGATCGGTGAGTGTCATTACCCGTGAGCAGATTGAGCAGCGCGCCCCTCGCCATGCCGCCGACCTGCTCGAACAGACCGCGGGCGTGTACACCGCCGTCAACCAGCGTGACCCCGGACTGTCGGTGAACATCCGCGGCGTGCAGGACTATGGTCGGGTCAACATGAACATCGACGGCATGCGCCAGAACTTCAACGTCAACGGCCACCAGCAGCGCAACGGCGTGATGTTCATCGACCCGGAGTTCATCCAGGGTGTCGAGATCGACAAGGGCACCTCGGCCGGCATGGGCGGTGCCGGGGTGATCGGCGGCATCGCCAGCTTCAACACCGTCGATGCCCGCGACTTGCTCGGTCCGGGCAAGGAACTGGGGGGGCGCCTGCGCGCCGGCCACGGTATCGGCGAGCTGGGCAACGGCACCTACTTCAATGGCAGTGCGCTGTTCGCCGTCGGCAATGAAGCCGGCGATATCCTGCTTGGCCACAGCGAGCGGCATTTCGGCAACTACCGCAGCGGTACGCAGAACGCCGACAACCTGGGCACGCAGATCCGCGGCAAGCTGGAGAACCGCGAGGCTTGGAAGAGCTGGCTGCACGGCGAAGTGGGGGCGATGGACAGCGTGACCCGTTCGCAGCTGTTCAAGCTCGGCCTCAACCTCGCCGACGACCAGCGCCTGCAGTTCAGCTACATCGAGACCGACACCGACAGCAAGGACGCCTGGACCTACAACGACAGCAATGCCAACCGCTATTACTACCGGGTCACCGGCACCAACGACATCAATGCGAAGAATGCCGCACTGGACTACAGCTTCACCCCGGACAACGACCTGATCGACTTCAAGGTCAAGCTGTACTACGTGACCACCCGCCAGGACCGCTGGAACGCCGACAACCTGTCCAGCGCCGCCACCGGCAACCGCGTCGAGGCCTACACCGACCGCTTCCAGACCGACACCTGGGGCCTGCAGCTGCAGAACACCTCGCGCTGGCACCTGGGACAGGCTGACACCCTGAGTTTCAACTACGGCACCGAGCTGTTCCAGGACAGCTTCCGCCCCAGCACCGAGCGCATCGCTGCGGCAAACGAGGTGGAGTCGCTACCCTACGTGCAGGGTGCCAATCCCAAGGGCAAGCGGGTGATGGCCAGCCTGTTCGGCAAGCTCACCTATGAGCATGACGACTGGCTCACCCTGGATGCCGGGCTGCGCTACGACCGTTATCGTCTGAGCGGCAAGACCGGGGTCACCACCTGGATGTACCCCGAAGGCGTCACCGAGGTCGGCCTTACCCGCCAGCAGACCCACATGATCTTTGACGAGGACACCGAGGAGGGGCGCTTTTCGCCGACCTTCGGCATCGCGCTCAAGCCCGGACCGGACTGGCTGCAGGTCTACACCCGCTGGGGCCGTGGCTGGCGGCCGCCAGCGGTGACCGAAGTGTTCATGAGCGGCCGCCCGCATGCCGGCGGCAGTGCCGAGATGGTCTACCCCAACCCGTTCCTCAAGGCCGAGGAGTCGCACAACTGGGAGCTGGGGCTGAACGTCTTCAAGGAGTCGCTGCTGCGCGACGGGGATCGCTTCGGCGCCAAGGTCGCCTACTTCGACACACGCATCGACAACTTCTCGTTCCTCGACACCAACGTCTCGCTGCCCGGCAGCAGCGTGGCGGGTATTGCCCTGGGGCGTTCGGCCTACCAGAACAACCTGGAAACCACGCGCTTTCGTGGGGTGGAGTACAGCCTGGACTACGACGCCGGCGCCTACTACGGCCAGCTCAGCTACACCCACATGATCGGCAGCAACGAGTTCTGTTCCAACCAGTTCTACATGGGGGGCGCACAGCGCCTGGTCAGCGCTGGCACCGTCATGCGCCCGGTGCGGGTGGGCAGCCGCATCATCATGTTGCCGGTGCGGGTCTCACGCGCCGAGGGCGCCAGCGACACCAACAACATCGTCAGCTGCGGCGACATCATGGGCAACGCCTCGTACATGCCCGCCGACCGTGGCGCCCTGACCCTGGGCATGCGCCTGCTCGAGCGCACCCTGGATGTGGGCATGCGGGTGCGCTACAGCGAAGGCAACGGCGAGAACCTCAAAAGCCATACCTACAACCAGATCGACCAGGCCCAGTGGCCGCAGTACACGGTCTACGACCTCTACGCCAGCTACTGGATGACCCCCAGCCTGAACCTGGCCCTGTCGTTGGAGAACGCCACCGACGAGGCCTACTTCGTGGCCATGGGCGACGGCAACAACCTGTCGCTGGCCCGCGGCCGTACCTTGAGCGGCATGCTCGAGTACCGCTTCTGAATCAACCGGGTTTGCCCATTCCGGGCGACGCGAAGGCACGGAACGCGCCTTCGTCATCACTGTGCAACAACGAGGAACCGTCATGACCCTTTCCGTTAACTACGACGCCGCCTTCGCCAGCTCGACCGTCGACGACTACCTGGCCTTCTGGAGTGCCGGCTTCGTCACTGCCGGCCATGGCTACAGCAACACCGGTGGCTTCAGCAACGGCACCTTCGATGGCGACCAGTACGCCACCCACGGTCGCAACAACTCGGACTACGCCTTCATCGCCGACAGCGACAGCGCCAACGGTCTGCACTATGTGTTCGACCCGTCCAAGGCCCCGGGCGACAACCTCAACCACTACCTGTGGGGCTCGCTGGACAACGTCTCCCTGGGCGAAGTGCTCGGTGGTGGTAGCGGCAGCGACTTCAGCCTGGGCAACTACGTGGTCAGCTTCAACGGCCTGGACCTGGATGCCGCGCAGGGCGCCGGGCGTGCCGGCAACGAAGTACAGGGTGTGATCTACGGCCTGATGCAGGGCAACACCTCGGCCCTGGAAGGTGTGCTGGACACCCTGCTGGCCGGTTATGGCGTCTCCACCAACAACACGTTCGCCGAGATTGGTGCGGCCCTGGCCGCCGGCCCGGCTCACGCCGCTGCCGCCGAAGCGGTCGGCGTGCAGGCGCTGCCCGAGGACCTGGCCCTGGCGGCCTGAGCACAGGCATGAAAAAGCGAATGGAAGGTTACCCCGCCAATCGCTGATCTGATGCACTTACCCCGCAGCCCGTGTCTTTGCCGGGCCCAGGCTGCGGCGGTGCGAATTCTGTGGCGACGACAGGGCGAATGCAATCGCCGGTCGGCGCCTTCTACGAGGTTTCCAACCAATGCGAACCGCTCCCACCGCGGCCAACGAAGTGCTGCGGGCGCTCAGGGCCTGCCGTGCCGGGCTTGGCAACGTTGCGCTGTTCACCGCGGTGATCAACGTGCTGATGCTGGCCCCGGCGCTGTACATGCTGCAGGTCTACGACCGGGTCCTGTCGTCGCGCAACGAGATGACCTTGCTGATGCTCAGCCTCATGGTGCTTGGGGTGTTCGCCTTCATGGGTCTGCTGGAGTGGCTGCGCAGCCAGGTGGTGATCCGCCTGGGCACGCGCATGGACATGAACCTCAACCCACGCGTGTTCGAGGCCGCCTACGAGGCCAGCCTGGCCGGGCACCGGGGCGCGGCGGGGCAGATGCTTGCCGACCTGACCGCGCTGCGCCAGTTCGCCACCGGCCAGGCCCTGTTCGCATTTTTCGACGCGCCGTGGTTCCCGGTGTACCTGCTGGTGATGTTTCTGTTCAGCCCATGGCTCGGCCTGATGGCGCTGCTGGGGGCGGTGCTGCTGACGCTGCTGGCCTGGGTCAACGAACGTTTGACCCAGGCGCCGTTCGCCGAGGCCGGCCAGCTGTCGCAGCAGGCCGGCCTGGAGGCCAGCGCCAACCTGCGCAATGCCGAGGTGATCGAGGCCATGGGCATGCTGGCGGCGGTGCGCCAGCGCTGGGCGCGCCTGCACCACGGCTTCCTGGCCCGGCAGAACCTGGGCAGCGAGCGCACCGCGGCAGTCACCGCGCTGACCAAGACCGTGCGCCTGGCTCTGCAGTCGCTGGTACTCGGCTTGGGCGCCTGGCTGGCCATCGAGCAATTGATCACGCCAGGAATGATGATCGCCGGTTCCATTCTCATGGCCCGGGTGCTGGCACCGATCGACCAGTTGATCGGCGCCTGGCGCCAATGGAGTGGTGCGCGCCTGGCCTACCACCGCCTGAATGCGCTGCTGCAGGCCCAGCCGCCGCGCCCGGCGGGCATGCCGTTGCCGACGCCGCTCGGCAAGCTTGCGGTCGAGCAGGTGGGCGCGACGCTGCCGGGCAGCAGCCGTCTGTGCCTGAACAACCTGGGCTTCGAACTGCCGGCGGGCGAGTCACTGGGAATCATCGGCCCGTCCGGCTCGGGCAAGTCGACCCTGGCGCGGCTGCTGGTCGGCGCCGTTGTTCCGGCGAGCGGCAAGGTCCGCCTGGATGGCGCGGACCTGAGGGTCTGGGACCGTGGCGCGCTGGGGCAGCATATCGGCTACCTGCCCCAGGATGTGCAGCTGTTCGCCGGCAGCATCGCCGATAACATCGCCCGGCTCGGCGCGGTGGATGCCCAGCAAGTGGTGGCCGCGGCGCAGCTGGCGGGTGTGCACGACATGATCCTCAAGCTGCCGGGCGGCTATGACACGCTGTTGGGGGAGGGCGGGCTGGGCCTGTCCGGCGGCCAGCGCCAGCGCATCGGCCTGGCGCGGGCGCTGTATGGGCTGCCGGCGCTGATCGTGCTCGACGAGCCCAATTCCAATCTCGATGAGGCCGGGGAGCAGGCGTTGGTCGAGGCCATTGCCAGGCTGCGCGAGCACAAGCGCACGTTGATCCTGATCACCCACAAGTCCTCGCTGTTGGCCGGCCTGGACAACCTGCTGATGCTCAAGGGCGGCCAGTTGCAGGCCTTCGGCCCCACCGCCCGGGTGCTGCAGGACGCACAGCGGGCCGCTCGGCCGGCGCCCGCCCCCGTCGCGCCATCCTCCACACGCAACCCCATCGGCCTGAGCGTCACCTTCGGCCAGCCAAGAGCCTGACACCATGAGCGTACACGCCCTCTCCACGCAAAAGACCGAGGCGAGCCTGCTCAGCCTCGACGAACACCGCCCGGGCCGGGTGGGCCGCTGGCTGGTGCTGGCAGGTTTCGGCGGTTTCCTCCTGTGGGCCGCGCTGGCGCCGCTGGACAAAGGCGTGCCGGTCAGCGGCAGCGTGATGGTCGCCGGTAGCCGACAGGCCGTGCAGCCCCCCACGGGCGGGGTGATCGAGCAGTTGCTGGTGCGTGACGGCGACACGGTGAGCGCCGGCCAGGTCGTGCTGCGCATGGATCCGACCCAGGCCCAGGCCCAGGTCGGTTCGCTACGGGTACAGTACGTCAACGCCCGCGCCGCCGAGGCGCGCCTGCTGGCCGAGCGCGATGGCAGGGCTTCGATCGACTTCCCCCAAGGCCTGCGTGACCAGGCCGCCAGTGCCTGGGTGGCCACGGTGCTGGAGAGCCAGCGGCAACTGCGCAGCAGCCGCGCCCAGGCGCTGGAGATGGAGCTTGGCGGCCTGCGCGAGAGCATCGCTGGCGCCGAAGCCTCGCTGCAGGGCCTGCAAGGCTCGCTGGCCAGCAAACAGGCCCAGCGTGACGCGCTGGACGAACAGTTGCGCGGCCTGCGCGAATTGGCTCGGGATGGCTACATCGCCCGCAATCGCCTGCTCGACAGTGAGCGCCTGCTGGCCCAGGTCAACGGCTCGATTGCCGAGGACTTCGGCAGCATCGGCCGCGCCCGGCGTCAGGTCCTGGAACTCAAGCTGCGCATCGGCCAGCGCCAGCAGGAGTACCAGAACGAAGTGCGTCAGCAGCTCACCGAGCTGCAGGCCAGCGCAGAGGACCTGGACAACCGCCTGCGCAGCGCCGAGTTCGAGCTGGCCCATACCCAGGTGCGGGCCCCCGTGGCCGGCACCGTGGTGGGCCTGAGCGTGTTCACCGACGGTGGCGTCATCGCCCGGGGCCAGCAACTGATGGAGATCGTGCCGCGCGATGCGCCGCTGCTGGTCGAAGCCCGCGCCTCGGTGGACATGATCGACCGCCTGCGCCCTGGGTTGCCGGTGGAGCTGATGTTCGTCGCCTTCAACCAGAGCACCACGCCACGAGTGGATGGCGAGGTGACATTGGTCTCGGCCGATCGCCTGATCGACGAAAAGACCCAGCAGCCCTACTACCAGGTGCGCATCAAGGTCAGCGACCAGGGCCTCGGCCAACTGGCCGGCCTGGATATCCGCCCAGGCATGCCGGTGGAGGCCTTCGTGCGGACTGGCGAGCGCTCGCTGCTCAACTACCTGTTCAAGCCACTGGCCGACCGGGTGCATGTCGCGCTGACCGAGGAATAAGGGGATGTCCGTGCTACTGCGTGCCGCCTGCCCGCTGCTGTTGTTCACGAGCCTGTCGGCGCAGGCCCTGGACCTGGGTGACGCCTATGCCCTGGCGCTGCGCAACGATCCCACCTGGCAGGGCTCCATCGCCGAGCGCGAGGCCGGGCTCGAAAACCTGGCGATCGGTCGCGCTGGCCTGCTGCCCAGGTTGTCGTATCGCTACAACCGCGCCCGCAACGATTCCGAGGTGACCCAGCGTAGCCAGTTCGGCGACGTGACCACCCAGCGCGATTACCGCAGCTACAGCTCGACCCTGACCCTCGAGCAGCCGTTGTTCGACTACGCCGCCTGGAGCGACTACCGCCGTGGTGTGGCCCAGGCCGCCCTGGCCGACGAGCGCTATCGCGGTCGTGGCCAGGAGCTGATGGTGCGTCTGTTCGGCGCCTACAGCGAAGCGTTGTTCGCCAACGAACAGATCGCCTTGGCCCAGGCCCAGCGGCGTACCTATGCCGAGCAGATGACCCTCAACGAGCGCCTGCTCAAGGGCGGCGAGGGCACCCGCACCGATGTGCTCGAAACCCGCGCCCGCTACGAGTTGGCGCAGGCCCAGGAAATCGAGGCTGGCGACAATCTCGATGCGGCGCTGCACGCCTTGCAGGCGATCATCGGCGAGCCGGTGGTGGTCGAGGACCTGGCGCCGATGACCGCCGATTTTCGCGTCCAACCCCTGACCCCCACACGTTTCGAGCGCTGGCGCGACCTGGCCGTGGCCCACAACGCCGAGCTGGCCAGCCAGCGCCATGGGTTGGAGGTCGCCGAGCAGAACATCGAGCGGCAACGGGCCGGGCACCTGCCTTCGTTGAGTGCCTATGCCAGCAAGGGCATTTCCAGTTCGAGCTCCGAGAGCAGCTACAACCAACGCTACGATACCGACAGCATCGGCGTGCAGTTGAGCGTGCCGCTGTATGCCGGGGGCGGGGTGCAGGCGTCAGTGCGTCAGGCTCGTGCCCAGCGCGATGCCGCGGGGTTCGAACTGGATGCTCAGCTGAACGACACGCTCACCCAACTGCGTCGGCAGTTCAACCTGTGTGCTAGCGGCACGGCGAAGATCCGCGCCTACGACCTGGCGGTGAAGGCGGCCTCGGCCCTGGTGCAGGCCACACGCAAGAGCGTGCGGGGAGGGGAAAGGGTCAACCTCGATGTGCTGGATGCCGAGCAACAGCTGTTCAGTGCCAGGCGTGACCTGGCGCAGGCACGCCATGAGTACCTGCGGGCGTGGTTGCAGCTGCGCTATCTGGCGGGCGTACTGGAGGCGGGGGATCTGAATGCGCTGAGCAGGTATTTCCTGTCGCACGGATAGTGCGTCGGCGCTCCGACACCTGCACCAGATAAAAAAGGGAGCCGACGATGCGCGTCGGCTCCCCCTCGATGACCGTCCTGGTCAGCGATCAGTGTTCGGCAACCGCCTTGCGCCTGGGCGCCTCGTTGCCGTGCTCGTCAAGCTCCAGCACCGGAACCTCATTGCCGTCGGCGTCGAACAGCTTGCCGTCCTTGAAGTAGTCGCCATCGCGCAGGGCCGAGATGTCCGAGTACTGGATGGTGCGCTCGTAGGCCGCGGCGAATACCGACTGGTTTTCCGAGTTGCCGGTGGTGAAGTGGTTGAAGATCAGGTTCAGCAGGATGGCCATGATCGCCGCCGAGCTGATGCCGGAGTGGAAGATGGTTTCGAACCAGCTCGGGAAGTTGTGGTAGAAGGTCGGCGCCGCGATCGGGATCATGCCGAAGCCCAGCGAGGCAGCGACGATGATCAGGTTGACGTTGTTCTTGTAGTTGACCTTGGACAGGGTGCGGATGCCGCTGGCCGCCACGGTGCCGAACAGCACGATACCCGCGCCGCCGAGGACCGGGGTCGGTACCGCGGCGATGACCCGGCCCATGATCGGCAGCAGGCCCAGCACCACCAGGATTACCCCGCCGGTGGCCACCACGTAGCGGCTCTTCACCCCGGTCACGGCCACCAGGCCGACGTTCTGGGCAAAGGCGCTCTGGGTGAACGAGCCGAAGATCGGCGCCAGGATGCTCGACGCCATGTCGGCGCGCAGGCCATTGCCCAGGCGCTTGGAGTCGACCTTGGTGTCGATGATCTCACCCACGGCGAGGATGTCCGCCGAGGTTTCCACCAGGGTCACCATGATCACGATGCACATCGACAGGATCGCGGCGATATGGAAGGTCGGCATGCCGAAGTGGAACGGCGTGGGGAAGGCGAAGATCGGGCCTTCGGTGACCTTGCTGAAGTCGGTCATGCCCAGCGCCCAGGCAATCAGGGTGCCGGCGACCATGGCCAGGAGGATCGACAGGCGCGAGATGCTCGCGCTGCCCAGCTTGCTCAGCAGCAGGACGATGGCGAAGGTCAGGGCCGCCAGGCCGATGTTGGCCACGCTGCCGAACTCCGGCGAGGCGCTGTTGCCGCCCATCACCCAGCGTGCGGCCACGGGCATCAGGGTCAGGCCGATGGTGGTGATGACGATGCCGGTGACCAGCGGCGGGAAGAACTTGGTGATGCGCGAGAACACCGGGGTGATCAGGAAACCGATGAGCGAGGCCGCCATCACCGCGCCCAGCACCGAAGGCAAGCCGCCACCGCTCTGGCTGCCGAGGATCGCGCCCATGGTCGCCACGCCGGCGAACGACACGCCCTGCACCAGCGGCAGCTGGCAGCCGAAGAACGGCAGGCCAAGGGTCTGCAGCAACGTCGCCAGGCCCCCGGCGAACAGCGAGGCGGCGATCAACAGGCCGATTTCCGCCGGGGCCAGGCCGGCGGCCTGGCCGAGGATCAGGGGTACGGCGACAATCCCTCCATACATGGTCAGGACATGCTGCAGCCCGTAGGCCAGGTTGGCGCCAAGGCCGAGGTTCTCGTCCTCGGGGCGCGGGGCGGGAGACGTGCTGGGGGACGTGGTCATTGGAGCAGGCTCTCTGTTTATTGTTGTGCCGCTACTGTAGACAACAAGCACAAAAAATTGCCACAAAAATTGTATACAAAGTTTTGATCGTAGCGACGGAACTGGTGCGTCCAGGGTGCGTGAAACCTGGATGCAGGTTGCGTTCCAACTTGCAGGAGGCTGTATCAGAGGGGTGTGTACAAAGCACTTGGCAGGCGTATGAAAGCTGTCTGGCTGGACAGGAAAGCCGTCACAGCCAGATAGATAGCAAGCTAAGAGATATCAATCTTCGATGAGTTCGCGCAGCTCGCGCATCATTTCGGTGCTGTCACCCACGTTCAGTTCCACCAGACGGTGCAGATGGGTCATCGAATCGATGTCGATGTGCAGGCAGATGAAACCCAGGCGGCTCGGCTCCTCGTGGCGCAGTTCGACCTGCATCAGCACCTGGGTCTTCTTGTCGTTGAGGTGGATGATCGCTTCGAAATCCTGGGTGAGGTCGGCATTCCAGGGATCGGGGCGCTCGATCAGCAAGCCCTTGAGCGACAGGTCGAGCAGTTTCACCGGCCAGCGCCGCTCGCCCTGGCGCAGTTCAGTGGGAGCATCGAAGGCGATGCGTTGAAAGCGGCGGCGTTCGTCGTGGTCGCTCATGGGAAAAGCCCTCGGGGGTTCAACCTGACTATAGTGGGTTATGGTGCAGTATCAGGTACCGCAATCTGGCCGCAGAGGCTCTAGACCAAAGCAAGTGTGGCAATGCGCGATGAGTCGCCCTAGACTCGATGGGCGGTCTTTCCAATCCACCAGCTGGAAGTAAACCATGAACAACAATAATAGCCTGCTACGCCACATTCCGTGGCTGGCGCTGGCAGTCATAGGGGCCTGCGCGCTGGGTGTGGTCGCCCTGCGTCGCGGTGAGGCCATCAACGCCTTGTGGATCGTGGTCGCGGCAGTGGCCCTTTACCTGGTCGCCTACCGTTACTACAGCCTGTTCATCGCCACCAAGGTGATGCAGCTCGACCCCCGCCGGGCCACGCCCGCGGTGCTCAACAACGATGGCCTGGACTACGTCCCGACCAACAAGCACATTCTCTTCGGCCACCACTTCGCCGCCATCGCCGGCGCCGGCCCGCTCGTCGGCCCGGTGCTCGCCGCGCAGATGGGCTACCTGCCCGGCACGCTGTGGCTGATCGCCGGCGTGGTGCTGGCCGGCGCGGTGCAGGACTTCATGGTCCTGTTCCTCTCCACCCGCCGCAACGGCCGCTCGCTGGGCGACATGGTACGCGAGGAAATGGGCCGCATCCCGGGCACCATCGCCCTGTTCGGCTGCTTCCTGATCATGATCATCATCCTCGCGGTGCTGGCGCTGATCGTGGTCAAGGCCCTGGCCGAGAGCCCGTGGGGCATGTTCACGGTGATGGCGACCATCCCGATCGCGATGTTCATGGGCATCTACATGCGCTACATCCGCCCGGGCCGCATCGGCGAGATCTCGGTCATCGGCGTGGTCCTGCTGCTGCTGTCGATCTGGCTGGGGGGCCAGATCGCCGCAGATCCGGTGTGGGGCCCGGCGTTCACCTTCACCGGCGTGCAGATCACCTGGATGCTGGTCGGCTACGGTTTCGTCGCTGCCGTGCTGCCGGTGTGGCTGGTGCTGGCGCCGCGTGACTACCTGTCGACCTTTCTCAAGATCGGCACCATCGTCGGCCTTGCCATCGGCATCCTGATCATCGCGCCCGAACTGAAGATGCCGGCGCTGACCCAGTTCACCGACGGCACGGGCCCGGTTTGGAAGGGCACCCTGTTCCCGTTCCTGTTCATCACCATCGCCTGCGGCGCGGTGTCCGGCTTCCACGCGCTGATCTCCTCGGGGACCACGCCCAAGCTGCTGGACAACGAAACCAACGCCCGCTACATCGGCTACGGCGGCATGCTGATGGAGTCGTTCGTCGCCATCATGGCCATGGTCGCCGCCTCGGTGATCGAGCCGGGGGTGTACTTCGCCATGAACAGCCCGGCCGCGGTGGTCGGTGCCGACGTCGTCTCGGTGGCGCAGACTGTGAGCAGCTGGGGCTTCATGATCACACCCGAGCAGCTCGAGGCCACCGCCCGTGATATCGGCGAGCACACCATCCTGGCCCGTGCCGGTGGTGCACCGACCCTGGCGGTGGGCATTGCGCAGATCCTGCACCAGGTACTGCCGGGTGAGAACACCATGGCGTTCTGGTACCACTTCGCGATTCTGTTCGAGGCGCTGTTCATCCTCACTGCAGTAGACGCCGGTACCCGTGCCGGTCGCTTCATGCTGCAGGATTTGCTGGGCAGCTTCGTGCCGGCCCTGAAACGCACCGAGTCGTGGACCGCCAACCTGATCGGCACCGCCGGTTGCGTGGCGCTGTGGGGCTATCTGCTGTACCAGGGCGTGATCGATCCTCTGGGTGGCATCAACACCCTGTGGCCGCTGTTCGGCATCTCCAACCAGATGCTCGCCGGCATCGCCTTGATGCTGGGCACCGTGGTGTTGATCAAGATGAAGCGCCAGCGCTACGTCTGGGTCACCCTGCTGCCGGCCGTGTGGCTGCTGATCTGCACCACCACCGCGGGCCTGATCAAGTTGTTCGACCCGAACCCTGCGGTCGGCTTCCTGGCCCTGGCCAAGAAGTACAGCACCGCGCTGGATGCCGGCCAAGTGCTGGCCCCGGCCAAGGACATCGGCCAGATGCAGCATGTGATCTTCAACGCCTACACCAACGCCGGCCTGACCGTGCTGTTCCTGGTGGTGGTGTTCAGCGTGCTGTTCTTCGCCGTCAAGGTTGGCCTCGCCGCCCTGGGTCGCAAGGAGCGCACCGACAAGGAAACCCCGTTCCAGGCCCTGCCTGACGCTTGAGAGGATCGCCGCGATGTTCAACGACCTGGGTCGACTGGGCAAGTACCTGGGGCAGGCCGCCCGCCTGATGGTCGGCATGCCCGACTACGACAACTATGTCGAGCACATGCGCAAGAAGCACCCGGACAAGCCGGTGATGAGCTACGAAGAGTTCTTCCGCGAGCGCCAGGAAGCGCGCTATGGTGGCAAGTCCGGGCCCAAGTGCTGTTGAACCCGCGACACGCGTGAACCAGTGGGAGCCCGGGCAACCGGGCTCCCACTTTCATTTTCAGCTGCAGGAGACAACCGCGTGCAAACGCCGATTCCCGTTACCGTGCTGACCGGCTTCCTTGGCGCCGGCAAGACCACATTGCTCAAGCATATGCTCAGGGCCGAGCATGGCCTGAAGCTCGCCGTGATCGAAAACGAATTCAGCGAGGCCGGCATCGACAGCCAGCTGCTGGGCGATGAACCGGTGCAGGTCATGACCCTGGCCAATGGCTGCGTGTGCTGCAGCATCCATGGCGACCTGACCCGGGCCCTGTACCTGCTGCTCGAACGGCTGGATGCCGGTGAAATCGCCTTCGATCGCCTGGTCATCGAGTGCACCGGCCTTGCCGATCCGGCGCCGGTGGCGCAGACCTTCTTCATCGATGAAGAGCTGCGCGAGCGCTATATCCTCGACGGCATTATCACCCTGGTCGACACCGCCCATGCCGAGCTGCACCTGACCCAGGCCATCGCCCAGGCCCAGGTCGGCTTCGCCGACCGCCTGCTGCTGAGCAAGACCGACCTGGTCGAGCCACAGGTGGTCGACGCCCTGCGCGAGCGTCTGGCGCGTATCAATGGCCGGGCGGCAATCCGCGTGGTCGAGCACGGCCGCATCGACCTGGCCGAGCTACTCGATGTGCGCGGCTTCAACCTCAACCCCGACCTGGGCATCAGCCCAAAGCCCACCTTGCGCCCGCTGCTCAAGCCGGCCACCCCTGACCGTATCTCGACGCTGGTGCTGCGTACCGAAACGCCGTTGGACATCGATCGGCTCAGCGACTTCATGAACGAGCTGCTGGAAGAGCACGGTAAGCAATTGCTGCGCTACAAGGGGGTATTGAACATTGCCGGTGAGGACCGCCGTCTGGTGTTCCAAGGGGTGCTCAAGCTCTATGGCTTTGATTGGGACGCCGAGTGGAAGGACGGCGAGACACGGGAAAGCGTGATGGTGTTCATTGCCGATGAGCTGCCGGAAGAGAATATTCGGGCAGGGTTTGAGGCGTTGTATCACGCATGAGTGGGACGTAGCTGACTGGTTGATGCCGCCAAATGGCGGCATTTTTTTGCCTCGTTCAATACATTGGGCCACACGCTATGGCCCCCTTGAAAGAGGTACCTTTTTTGGTGCGCTTGGTCGAGTCACAAGCGGGTGATTGCCTGGCAGCTGACTGAGGCGATGAAGCAGCAGAAGGTCAGCAAGAAGGCGCTTGCCGAGCGCATGCACACCAGCCGTACGGCGGTCGATCGAGCGCTTGATCAGACGGATGCCGGCATGACGCTGGCAACGCTGGCCAATGCGGCGAGAGCCTTGGGCCAGCGCGTGGAAATACGTCTCGTGCCGGATGTCGCAACAACTCGCTGAGAACAAGCACAAAAAAGCCCGGCATATGGCCGGGCTTTTTCACATCAGGCGTCCGCCAATCAGTTGCCGTACACCGGCAGCTTCTTGCAGATGGCCTTGACCTTCTCGCGCACGGCGTCGATCACCGCTTCGTTGTTCAGGTCGGCCAGGATGTCGCAGATCCAGCCAGCCAGTTCGCGGCACTCGGCTTCCTTGAAGCCACGGGTGGTAACGGCAGGGGTACCGAAACGCAGGCCCGAGGTGACGAACGGCGAACGTGGGTCGTTCGGGACCGAGTTCTTGTTGACGGTGATGAACGCCTTGCCCAGGGCGGCGTCGGCGTCCTTACCGGAGATTTCCTGCTTGATCAGCGACAGCAGGAACAGGTGGTTCTGGGTGCCGCCGGAAACGACGTCGAAACCACGCTCGATGAACACTTCGGCCATGGCCTGGGCGTTCTTTACCACTTGCTGCTGGTAGGCCTTGAACTCAGGCTGCAGCGCTTCCTTGAAGCAGATCGCCTTGGCGGCGATGACGTGCTCCAGCGGGCCGCCCTGGGCGCCCGGGAAGACCGCGGAGTTCAGCTTCTTCTCGATGTCGGCGTTGGCGCGGGCCAGGATCAGGCCGCCACGCGGACCGCGCAGGGTCTTGTGGGTGGTGGTGGTGACCACGTCGGCGAACGGAACAGGGTTCGGGTACACGCCGGCGGCGACCAAGCCAGCCACGTGGGCCATGTCGACGAACAGGTAGGCACCGACCTTGTCGGCGATTTCGCGGAAGCGTGGGAAGTCCAGGACCTGCGAGTAGGCGGAGAAGCCGGCGACGATCATCTTCGGCTTGTGCTCCAGGGCCAGTGCTTCGACTTCGTCGTAGTTGATCAGGCCGTTGGCGTCGATGCCGTACTGGATGGCGTTGTACAGCTTGCCCGAGGAGGAGACGCTGGCGCCGTGGGTCAGGTGACCGCCGTGGGCCAGGCTCATGCCCAGGATGGTGTCACCGGCCGACAGCAGGGCCAGGTAGACGGCGGCGTTGGCCTGGGAGCCGGCGTGCGGCTGGACGTTGGCGTAGTCGGCGCCGAACAGCTCCTTGGCGCGGTCGATGGCCAGCTGCTCGACGACGTCGACGTACTCGCAACCACCGTAGTAGCGCTTGCCTGGGTAGCCTTCGGCGTACTTGTTGGTCAGAACCGAACCCTGGGCCTCCATGACCGCCGGGCTGGTGTAGTTTTCCGAAGCGATCAGCTCGATATGCTCTTCCTGGCGCAGGGCTTCTTGCTGCATGGCTTCGAAGAGCTCGGCGTCGTACTTGGCAATGGTCAAATCACGGCTGAACATGGCGGTCCTCAAGGATCGGGCAGAATTGGGGGGGCATTCTAACCGATTGATTCGCCGCTGGCATATGAAGTGGCATCAAGTCGCGGACCAATGGCCCTCATGTTGCAGCCCGCGCCGTTTCTGGGCTGGAGTTGACTTTTGGGTCCGTTTTTCAAGGCTTGGCGCCGTGCACTGCGGGAGCGGCCTTGCGTCGCGAAAGGGCCGCAAAGCGGCCCCGGCGATCTTTGCGTTAACACTTAGGTCCTGGGGCTGCTGCGCAGCCCTTTCGCGACGCAAGGCCGCTCCCACGGAAACCGTCTCGTGTCACCGTCGTCACTGGAACATGAACAACGTCTCGTTGCTGAACTGCGCCTCGAACTGGTTGGCCGGCATCGGCCTGCCGAACAGGTAGCCCTGCACCTCGTCGCAGCCGTGCTCGCGCAGGAACTCCAACTGCTCGTGGGTCTCCACGCCCTCGGCGATCACCGCCAGGTTGAGGCTGTGAGCCATGGCGATGATCGCCCGGGCGATCTGCGCGTCCTGCTCGCCCTCGGGCAGGCCGTCGACGAAGGTGCGGTCGATCTTGAGCACGTCGATGGGGAACTGCTTGAGGTAGTTGAGCGACGAGTAGCCGGTGCCGAAGTCGTCGACCGCGATGCTCAGGCCGAGATTCTTCAGGCTGTCGAGGATCTGCATGGCCTCGTTGACCTCGCGCATCAGGATGCTTTCGGTCAGCTCCAGCTCCAGGCAGGCCGGGGGCAGCCCGGTTTCCTCGAGGATGGTGGCGATGCGCGTACCCAGTTGGCCGTCGGAGAACTGCCGGGCGGAAATGTTCACCGACACCTTCGGTACCCGCACCTTCTCCTTGTGCCAGGCCTTGAGTTGGCGGCACGCCTCGCGCAGCACCCAGTCGCCGACGTCGACCACCAGGCCCAGCTCTTCGATCACCGGGATGAAGTCGCCTGGCGGCACCAGGCCGCGGGTCGGATGGCGCCAGCGCAGCAGCGCCTCGGCGCCGGTCAGGCGCTTGCCGTCGCCGCTGAACTGCGGCTGGTAGTAGAGGGTGAACTCGTTTTGCTCCAGGGCATGGCGCAGGTCGCTCTCCAGCTCCAGGCGCTCCAGGGCGCTGGCGTTCATGTCTGCCTGGTAGAACTGGAAGTTGTTCTTGCCGCGCTCCTTGGCGTGGTACATCGCCGTGTCGGCGTTCTTCATCAGTTGGCTGAGCTCGCTGCCGTCCTGCGGGCTCAGGGCGATGCCGATACTGGCGGTGACAAAGAACTCGCGGTTTTCCAGGACGAACGGCGTGACCAGCCCGTCGAGGATGTGCTCGGCGACATGGATCGCCCGGTTGAGCGCCTGCTCGCGGGTGGCCTTGGGCTGCAGCAACAGGGTGAACTCGTCGCCGCCCATGCGCGCCACAGTGTCGTCGTCGTCGACGCAGGCCAGCAGGCGCTCGGCCATGTCCTTGAGCATGCGATCACCCGCGGCGTGGCCGAGGGAGTCGTTGATCGGCTTGAAGCGGTCGAGGTCGAGGAACATCAACACCACCCAGGCCTTCTGCCGTTCGGCCTGCTGCAGGGCGGTGTACAGGCGGTCCTGGAACAACGTGCGGTTGGGCAGGTGGGTCAGGGCGTCGTAGTAGGCCAGGCGGTGGATGCGCTGTTCGCTGGCCTTGCGCTCGCTGATGTCGGTGAAGAAGCACACGTAGCTGGCCAGGTCGCCCTCGTCGTCGAGCACTGCGGTGATGCCTACCCACGCCGGGTAGTGCTCGCCGTTGCGGCGCTTGAGCCAGACCTCGCCTTCCCAGGTACCGCGCTGGCTCAGTTGCTTGAGCACGTAGCCCAGCTGGGCGCTCTGCTGCTGTTCGACGGTGAGCATGCCGGGCAACTGGTCGAGCACTTCGGCCACGGCATAGCCGCTGACCCGGCTGAAAGCCTCGTTGGCCTGAACGATATAGCCGGCCGGGTCGGTGATGAGGATCGCCGAGGTGGAGTGTTCGAACACCGTCGCGGCCATGCGCAGGTCTTTCTCGGCCCGGCGCTGCTGGCTGATGTCGCGTCCCACGCCGAGCACGCCTTCGAAGCGCTCGTGTTCGTCCCACACCAGCACCAGGCGCAGCTCGATGGGGATCTTGCGGCCATCGGCGCGCAGGCAGTCGAACAGGAACAGCTGGGTGGGCAGGGTGCTGCGCAACTGGGCCAACTGCTCACTGTCGCCCAGCACCTTGCTGACCCGCTCCAACAGGTTGTAGACGCCGCTGAGCTGGGCGGGGTTGGCGACGATCGACTGCCAGCCGTTGGCGAAGATCCAGTCGGCCTGGTAGCCCAGCACCGCCTGCACCGAGGGGCTGACGTAGTTGAGCTGCAACTGGCTATCGGTGGAGAAGATCACGTCGCTGATGCTCTCGGCGAGCATGCGGTAGCGCTGCTCGCTGTCGCGCAGGGACTCGCTGGCCTCGATCTGCACGGTGACGTCCTTGCCCACGCCGATGATGCGGGTGACTTGGCCCTCGCTGTCGCGGGTCAGCACCTGCTCGCGGATGTCGTAGCAGCGCCAGCCGCCGTCACGGTGGCGGAAACGCAGCTGGCAGTGCAGCGACTCGCCGTGGCCGGTGTCGCGCTGCTGCTGGCGCAGGGCACGATAGTGCTCGGCGTCGCCGGGGTGCAGGAGCATTTCCCAGAAGCGGTCGCCCATCTGCGCCAGTTCCACACGGTCGTAGCCCAGGGTCTGGCCGAGGTGGCGGTTGCTGAAGATCATGCGCTGGCTGTTGACGTCCTGCACGTAGAGCTGGTCGGGCACGGTGCGCACCACGTCCGACCAGAAGCCTTCGCGTTCGAGCAGCGACAGCTCCACCTGCTTGCGGCTGGTGATGTCGCTGATGCTCAGGATCACCGCCTGGTAGTCGCGGCGCTGCTGAGGCAGGCGGGCCATCAGCCACAGGTGCAGTTCGCCACCCTGCGGGGCGGGCAAGCGCACCTCCAGTTCAAGCTGCTGGCGCTCTTCGATCAGCGCGTCGATCAGTTGCATGCCGATACTGTCGCGGCTGTCGCCGCTGCCCTCGATCAGGCGCTGCCAGGCGCCTTCGTGGCTGTCGACATTGAGCAGCTGACGCGCCACTTGGTTGATCTCGGTGATCTTCAGTTCCGCCAGCAGCGTGCGGCGCAGCTTGGTGTCCAGCGCCAGGCTGTGCTTGAGCGCGGCGCGGTTGCGCAGGTGGTAACGGTCGAGCTGGCCGGGCAGGCTGGACAGGTCGAGCACGCACAAGGCCACGCCAGTGCCCTCGAAAATTTCCTGGTAGCGTCGGCGATCCTCCTGCAGGGCGCGCTGGCGGCG
Source organism: Pseudomonas sp. P65(2024) (assembly GCF_057480955.1). Classification (NCBI taxonomy): domain Bacteria; kingdom Pseudomonadati; phylum Pseudomonadota; class Gammaproteobacteria; order Pseudomonadales; family Pseudomonadaceae; genus Pseudomonas; species Pseudomonas sp. P65(2024). The sequence goes on along the minus strand of NZ_JBLIYX010000020.1, from coordinate 44,594 downwards.
ACGCATGTTGATCAGCGCCAGCACCGGCAGCAGGGCGCAGAACAGCACCAGCACACACTTGCCGATCAGCGCCGGCAGCAGTTTGTCGCGGGCCATGCCTGCGTCGAACAGGCCGCGCAGTTGCCAGGTGCTGTTGTCGATGAACGCGAGCATCACGCTTTGCAGCGGTTCGTCGCTGGCCTGGCGGTGGCCATGGTGCTGGATGATCTCGCCGCTGCGGCTGTTTTCCAGCAGCCACAGGGGGTGGGTAGGGCCGTCCAGGTGGCGGGTCAGCTCCTGGTAGTAGTCCGGGCTCAGGCGCAGCAGCCAGTAGCCGCGGTCCTGCTCGGCCGGCTGGCGCAGCAGCAGGTACACCCGCTGGTTGTCGGCGCCGTTGCCATAGAAGAAGGCGCGGCCTTGGTTCAGTTGCAGGAGGTCGTCAATCAACTGACGGTCCGGCGTGCCGTCGAGGCTGTCGCTGCGCACCTGCCCGGCGGCGTCCAGCCAGGCCAGGTCGCGCAGGGCCGGCAGGCGCGCCTGCAAGGTGGTGAGCAGGCTCGGCAGGGCGGCGGGCGCCGGTGGATTGACGTAAGGCTGGACCAGGTTCAGCGATTGCTGGGCCTTCAGCGCCATGTTCAGGCTCAGGTGGTCGGCCAATTCGGCGCTGGTCGTCAGGCTGTGCTGACGCAGGTCGGCCTGGGTATGGCGGAACTGGGCGAACAGTTGCCACAACAGCAAACCCAGCAAAACCAGGGCGAGCAGGGCCAGCGCCCCCTTGAGCGAGCCACGCAGGTGTGTGCCGGCCGAGGTGTCGGCAGGCCGCAGGGATGACGGTTGCGTGAGATTGGTCAAGCGTTGGGTCCTGCGATTTGGCTGGCGATGGCAGGGGTTGCGTCCTCGCAGCATGCACGGCGCGTGCCGTGGTCGCTGGGCGCACTATAAGGCGCACGCGAGAAGCCGACTAGCATGCCCGCAAACATGGCAAAGTGCCAGTCCGTATGTCCGCGCACCGCCCGGCAGCCGGTCATGTCGGTTCGGCAAGCCCCTGCAACCTGTGCGAGAATGCCGCCCGCTTCATAGTCAACGCAACGGAGATGTACGGTTTTGGTTACCCACTATTCCACCAATGGCCTCGATTCCGCCTGTGGGCGCAGCAGTCAGACCCTGGTCAGCACTGCCGTGACCGAGGACGTATCCTGCAAGACCTGCCAGCGTTCGCTGGCCAAGCCGGACACGGCTGCCGCCAGTGCCAACAAGACGCCGTCGCTGGCCGAACTGCGCAAGCAGGCCATGCCTGCGGTCGAGGCCGTCACCCCGGCGGCTGGCAAGCCTGTTGCCGCGCCCGCCAAGGCCGCGAGCAAGCCCGCCGCCAAGGCTGCGGAAAAAACTGCCCGCAATGGCGGCTTCAGCGTCAAGGCCGCCTGGGCCGCGCGCCTGGCCGAGCAGTCGGACCGTTGCCGCCTACCGCGCGGCAAGGTCAAGCAAGCGCACGTCTGAGCCTGCGTCACCTTGATCGCGGGCCAACCCCGCTCCCATGCAACAACGCCGTGGCGTGGGAGCGGGGTTGACCCGCGGTAGCCGCCGAACGGCGCCGCCATCTACTCATCTGTGCAACGCCGCGAGTTGGCGTAGAATGGCCCACTTTGTTCAACGACACCCCGTAATCACATCCCCCTGGCCCATGCCGGGGCGCGTGTCTTTACCTATCTGATAGAGGGCTTGGTTTTGGCTCAATACGTCTACACCATGCATCGGCTGAGCAAGGTCGTGCCGCCGAAGCGGGAAATTCTCAAGAACATTTCCCTGTCGTTCTTCCCTGGCGCCAAGATCGGCGTGCTGGGCCTGAACGGCGCGGGTAAATCGACCCTGCTGCGGATCATGGCGGGCGTCGACAAGGAATTCGACGGCGAAGCCCGTCCGATGCCCGACATCAACGTCGGCTACCTGCCCCAGGAGCCGCAGCTGGATCCGACCAAGACCGTGCGTGAAGTGGTCGAGGAAGCGGTCAGCGTGATCAAGGACGCCCAGGCCCGCCTGGACGAGGTCTACGCCGCCTACGCCGACCCCGACGCCGACTTCGACAAGCTGGCCGCCGAGCAGGCCAAGCTCGAGGCTATCCTGCAGGCCGCCGACGGCCACAACCTGGAGCGTCAGCTGGACGTTGCCGCCGACGCCTTGCGCCTGCCGGCCTGGGACGCCAAGATCGAGCACCTGTCCGGTGGCGAGAAGCGCCGCGTGGCCCTGTGCCGCCTGCTGCTGTCGGCTCCCGACATGCTGCTGCTGGACGAACCGACCAACCACCTGGACGCCGACTCGGTGGCCTGGCTTGAGCGTTTCCTCCACGACTTCCCCGGCACCGTGGTGGCGATCACCCACGACCGTTACTTCCTCGACAACGTCGCCGGCTGGATCCTCGAACTGGACCGCGGCGCCGGCATCCCGTACGAAGGCAACTACTCGGGCTGGCTGGAGGCCAAGTCGGAGCGTCTGGCCCAGGAATCCAAGCAGCAGAGCGCCCACGAGAAGGCCATGAAAGAGGAACTGGAGTGGGTGCGCAAAGGCGCCAAGGCCCGCCAGTCCAAGTCCAAGGCCCGTCTGCAACGTTTCGAAGAGATGCAGTCGCAGGAATTCCAGAAGCGCAGCGAGACCAACGAGATCTACATCCCGGCCGGTCCGCGCCTGGGCGACAAGGTCATCGAGTTCAAGAACGTCACCAAGGGCTACGGTGATCGCGTGCTGATCGACAACCTGTCGTTCGCCATGCCCAAGGGCGCCATCGTCGGCGTGATCGGCGGCAACGGTGCCGGTAAGTCGACCCTGTTCCGCATGCTGATGGGCAAGGAGCAGCCGGACTCGGGCAGCATCGAGATCGGTGAAACCGTGCAACTGGCCTGCGTCGACCAGAGCCGCGAGGACCTGGACGGCAGCAAGACCGTGTTCCAGCAGATCTCCGACGGTTCCGACCAGATCCGCATCGGCAGCTACGAGATTCCGTCGCGCACCTACGTCGGCCGCTTCAACTTCAAGGGTGGCGACCAGCAGAAGTTCGTCAAGGACCTCTCCGGTGGTGAGCGTGGCCGCCTGCACCTGGCCCTGACCCTGAAGGAGGGCGGCAACGTCCTGCTGCTCGACGAACCGTCCAACGACCTCGACGTCGAAACCCTGCGTTCCCTGGAAGAAGCCCTGCTGGACTTCCCGGGCGCCGCCATCGTGATTTCCCACGACCGTTGGTTCCTGGACCGTGTGGCCACGCACATCCTGGCGTACGAAGACGACTCGAGCGTGGTGTTCTTCGAGGGCAACTACACCGAGTACGAAGCCGACCGCAAGAAGCGCCTGGGCGACGCCGCTGCCCAGCCGCACCGTGTGCGTCACAAGAAACTGGCCCAGTAAGCCGGATTTCGCTGCACAGCAATGGGGCCCTTCGGGGCCCCATTTTTGTGCCTGGCATTCGAGTGTCGGCGGGGCAAGGTGGAAGCGGGCTTGCCTTGCGATAGCCGGGTTCAAGCCGATCAGCCAAGCAAGATCCTGTGTCTCGAATTTTGTATACACTTACAGAAAACGCACCAAATAATTTCATAAAAACGACATTGCGCCCTGTTCCAGTGCGATTGGTTCTTGGTACATTCGGGAAAAAACCAAAAACAATCCCTCTTGGTGAGATGTCTACCATGATCGAATCTGTCGACGATTTCCTGGCCCGCCTGCAACAGCGCGACCCGGCTCAGCCCGAGTTCCACCAGGCCGTGGAAGAAGTGTTACGCAGCCTGTGGCCGTTCCTCGAACAAAACCCTCACTACCTCAAGGCCGGCATCCTCGAGCGCATGGTCGAGCCCGAGCGCGCGGTGCTGTTCCGCGTGTCATGGGTCGATGACCAAGGCAAGGTGCAGGTCAACCGCGGCTACCGCATCCAGATGAGCAGCGCCATCGGCCCGTACAAGGGCGGCCTGCGCTTCCACCCGTCGGTGAACCTGGGCGTGCTCAAGTTCCTGGCCTTCGAGCAGGTGTTCAAGAACTCGCTGACCTCGCTGCCCATGGGCGGTGGCAAGGGCGGTTCGGACTTCGACCCCAAGGGCAAGAGCGACGCCGAGGTGATGCGTTTCTGCCAGGCGTTCATGAGCGAGCTGTACCGTCATATCGGTGCCGACCTTGATGTACCGGCCGGTGATATCGGCGTCGGCGCCCGTGAGATCGGCTTCCTGTTCGGCCAGTACAAGCGCCTGGCCAACCAGTTCACCTCGGTGCTGACCGGTAAGGGCATGACCTACGGCGGCAGCCTGATTCGCCCGGAGGCCACCGGCTACGGTTGCGTGTACTTCGCCGAAGAGATGCTCAAGCGTCAGGACAAACGCATCGACGGTCGCCGCGTGGCGATCTCAGGCTCCGGCAACGTCGCCCAGTACGCTGCGCGCAAGGTCATGGACCTGGGCGGCAAGGTGATCTCGCTGTCCGACTCCGAAGGCACCCTGTTCTGCGAAGCCGGCCTGAACGACGCGCAATGGGATGCGCTGATGGAACTGAAGAACGTCAAGCGCGGCCGCCTCAGCGAGCTGGCCGGCTCGTTCGGCCTGGAGTTCCGCAAGGGCCAGACGCCGTGGTCCCTGCCGTGCGACATCGCCCTGCCGTGCGCCACCCAGAACGAACTGAACGCCGAGGACGCCCGTACCCTGCTGCGCAACGGCTGCATCTGTGTGGCCGAGGGCGCCAACATGCCGACCACCCTGGAGGCTGTGGATATCTTCATCGAGGCCGGCATCCTCTATGCGCCGGGCAAGGCTTCCAATGCCGGTGGCGTGGCCGTGTCGGGCCTGGAGATGTCGCAGAATGCCATGCGCCTGTTGTGGACCGCGGGCGAGGTGGACAGCAAGCTGCACCACATCATGCAGTCGATCCACCATGCGTGCGTGCACTATGGCGAAGAGGCCAATGGCAGCATCAACTACGTCAAGGGCGCCAACATTGCTGGCTTCGTCAAGGTCGCTGATGCGATGTTGGCGCAGGGCGTGGTTTGATTCGAGGTCATGGGGGCTGAAGTCTTGGCAAGACCGCTCCGCAGTCGCTTGTGCTAATGACTTAGTACTAATACTTGCGTCACCAGGCTTCGTCTACAGGATGAAATCAGCTTGATTTCATAGGTTTGCGCAGCGCCCGCCGTCCTCTACCACAGGTACTAACACCAAGTTGTGAACTACCTGTTTCGCTCTCCTCGGCTTTCACTGCTGGTTGTGAGTACAACAACCAGCAGCGGGAGTCTTCCCATGAACACTCAAGCGTGGATCAGGGCCGCAACGGCGCTGACGATGGTCATGTCCCTGGGCCTCACCGGTTGCAGCAGTGGCGGAGGTGGGCATCACAGTGAGGTCGATGGTTCCTCGGCCGACGGCGGTACGGGCGCAGGCACCGGTGCGGGTGCTGGAGACTCGGGCGGCGGGGCCGGTGGCGGTGGCACGGGCACCGGTGGTGGCAGCACCCCGGGCGATGGCAGCGCAGGCACGGGTGGGGGCAGCGGTGGCTCCGGCGGCGGCACCACGCCCGGCGGCGGCGATGGCGGCACGGGCGGTGGCACCACTCCTACCGCCCTGGTCACCGGCCAGGTGGTCGATCAACTGGGCAACACCGTCTCCGGTGTCGGTGACGGCGTGAGCAACCTGGGCCAGGTGATCGGCTCGCTGCCCATCGCCGGCGATACCTCGCTGACCGGCGGTGTGGGTGCGCTGGTGTCGTCCGCCGGCAACGCGGTGGACAGTGTTGGCAGTGGCCTTAGCGACGGCCTGGGGCAACTGGGCACTGGCAACAATGCCGTGGGTACCACGGTCGGCGTGGTCGGCGCGACCACCGCCGACCTGGGCACGGGCGTCTCTGGCCTTGGCCAGGGCGTGACCGGACTGGCCAGCAACGGGCCGGTCGAGCAGGTGCCGGTGGTCAACCAACTGGTCGCCGGGGCCGGGCAGGGTGTCGACCGGGTCGGCCAAGCGGTGACCATGCTTGGCAACACGCTCTCGCCGGTCGGCACCAGCGGTCCGCTGGCCGGTGCGACCCAAGGCGCGAGTGATGCCCTGGTGCCGGTGGTCTCGCTGGTGGAAAACACCACGGCCAACGTCACCCGGCAGACCGGGCTCGCCGGCCCGCTCAACCAGGCGTTGAATCAAACCGGCACGGTCCTGAACCAGGCCGGCCAGCAACTGGCGGGCTCGGGCAATCCACTGGGCACCACGCTTGGGCAGGCAGTCGCCAATACCGGCACCACCGTGAGCATCGCCAGCGGGCTGGCGCCGGTCACCGGCGGCGCGCGCACCGGGCTGCTGGAAACCGCTGGTGGGGTGGTGGCAGGTGCCGGTAGTGGCTTGGCCGCGAGTATTGGCAGCCCGACGGTTGGCGGTATCGGCGGCAGCATGGTGCAGGCGGGCAACAGCGTCGCCAGCCTGGGCCCGGTGCTCGGCGGCAACGGCGTGACCAACACGGCGGCAGGTGCTCCTGCCGCGGCACTCACCCAGCAGGTGGGCAGCGGACTCAGTCCGGTGGTCGCCGGTGTGTCCAGCGTGACCCAGCAGATCGGTGCCAGCACGGGCGCGGGAGCGCCGGTGGCCGGGTTGCTGAACCAGGTGGGTGGTGCGGTGGGTACCGTCGGCACGCAATTGACCGGCGCCACGGCCAACCCGACGGTCAGCCAGCTGGGCGCAACGGTGACGGCGGTGGGCGCAACGGTCGGCCAGGCCGGCACCCTGGTCAACGCCAATGGCGCACAGGGCAGCGGTCTCGGCGGCGCCCTGGGTGGCTTGACCGGCGCCCTGGCAGGCGGGCAGCGCTGACGCGACGGGCTACGCTAAAGGTGAGTGAGGCCGACCGGTGCGCCGTGCGCCGGTCGGTCACCCTGTCACCCTTGGATCATGGAGTGTCCGAATGCGCCGATTGCTGGTGACGATGCTGGCGCTGTCCGTGGCCAGCCTGGCCCGGGCCGAACCCCTGCCGAGTTTTCTCAACAGCAATGAGACCGAGCGCCGCCTGCCCACGCCGAACCTGCCGGTGGATGCCTATCGCCCCGGCCCCGCCGGCCTGCACGTGCCCACCGTGGACAGCGCGCGCCAATCCCCGCTGTTGATGAGCACGCAGGTGGCGGTGCGCAAGGTGCGCTTCGAAGGCGGCACCGTCTATCCATTGAGCGACCTGCGCGAGCATTTCCAGCCGTTGATTGGCCGTGAGGTGACACTCGCCGAGCTGATCGAGGTCACCCGTCGCCTGACCCAACGCTACCAGCAAGACGGGTACTTGCTTTCGTACGCCTACCTGCCGCCCCAGGACTTCGCCGATGGTCGGGTGCGGGTGGTTTTGGTGGAAGGCTACATCCACGACTATCAGGTACAGGGCGATATCGGCGCGGCGCGCGCCTACCTGGACCAGTTGATGGACCGCCTCAAGGCCGAGCGTCCGCTGACCCGTGAGAGCTTCGAGCGCTACACCAGCCTGGCCGGGCGCATCCCCGGGGTGACCTTCCAGGCCCAGGTACCGCCCCCGGCCACCACCGATGGCGCGACCCGGCTCCTGGCCCAGGTCTCGCGCAAACCGATCACGACCACCCTGAGCCTCAACGACGGCAGCCGCGACGACCTGCAGGCGCTGATCGGCGCCAGCAGCAACGCGCAAACGCGTTTCGCCGAGCAACTGAGCGCCAGCGTGCTGGTGCCGCCCGGCGAAGACAAGGAGCATTACTACCGCCTCGACTACAGCCAGTTCCTCGATGCCGAGGGCTCGAAGCTGCTGTTGTCGGCCTCGCGCTACCGCAGCGATCCCAAGGCGCGCATCCGCCTGGACAACGGCATCGACCTGACCCAGCACCGCGAGAACGATCGCTACTCGATGGGCATCAGCCAGACATTGATCGCCTCGCCCAGCGAATGGTTGGAGGTGGTCGGGCGCTTCTACGTGGTCAACGACCGCATCGACTACCAGGTGGTGGGCTTTCCGTTGCGCCTGGACAGCCAGACCGATATTCGTGCGCTGTCCTTCGAAGGGGACTGGCGCAAGGCCGAGGCACGGCGCCTGCGCATCCTCAGTGCCGGTGTCTACCAGGGCCTTGACCGCCTGGGGGCCAGCACCAATGCCGACTACGACCTGGACTTCCTGCGCCTGCGGGTATCGGGGGTGCAGAGCGACAACTTCACCGACAACTGGCAGGGTGTGGCCTCGGCGGCAGCCTACTGGAGCAACGACAGCCTGCCCGACAGCGAACGGGCGGTGTTCGGCGGGCAGAACTTCGGGCGGGGTTATCCCAGCGACCAGGGCTCGGGCGACAAGGGCTGGGGGTTGGCCTACGAGCTCAACTACAGCTTCCGGCGTGACGGTGCCTGGCTCAAGGTCGTGCAGCCGTATGTGGCACTCGACACGGCGCGGGCCTGGTTCAACGCGCTGGACGTGAAGGACACGAAGATGTCATCGGCGGCGCTGGGGCTGCGGTTCGGCGATATGCGCTACTACAACATCGCGGTCGAGGTGGCCAAGCCGATGTCGGACATCGCCCTGGACAGCTTCAACCGGCGGCCACGGCTGAACCTCAGTTTCAGTTATCAGCTGTAGGAGCGCGCAAGCTATTTGACGGCCTGCATCAATGGCTTGGGAAACAGGTTCTCCAGCGTCTCGAGTAGCCGTGCGTGGTAGATCGGCTTGCGGAACAGGTCGAGCACCTGCAGCCGCAGCAGGTCGCTGACATCGTCCATGTCGGCATGCCCGGACATCACGATCACCGGCAGGTGCTGGCGCGCGGTGTGCTCACGCAGGCGCTGCACCAGGCCCAGGCCGCTTTCCTCGGGCATGCGCAGGTCGGTGATTACCAGGGCGACATCGGGGTGGCGGGTCAATTGCTGCAGGGCGCAGCGCACCGAGGTGGCGGTGTGGCAACAGAAGCCCTCGTTCTCCAGCAACTCGGCCAGTTCCAGCAGGGCCTCTTCCTCGTCGTCCACCAGCAGGATCTGTTGACGCAAGGAAGAGGTCGGCATGGTCGGCTCCAGGCAGTGGGACTACACGTCATGCAGGTGCTGCGGTCACTGGGTGATCGCGGTCTTGATGGTGGTCATGATGGCCGATACCTCGGTCGAGATCGGCGTGACGAAGCCGGCCAGCACCACCGCCACCATGGCCGCGATCACGGCGTATTCGATACCGGAGGCGCCGTCCTTGCGCTGGAGGAAAGCCCTTACATGGATGAGGATCTGTTGCAGCAGCATGGCACTACTCCTTGCGCTCGATGGGCGCCGGTCGGCGGGGCTTGATAAGTGATACCCCTTTGCCATCAGAGCATTGCCAAGCTGTGGCGACCTGCAAATGTAAAAAGGCATTAATCCAAAAGTATTGGTTGTAATTGGCGATGCTAAGTTTTTGTTTTGCCGACGCGTCAATTTCATGGCTCTAAAAATGCGGTGCAGGTAATGGCGAAAGATGGCGGCTCAGCTACCGTCCAATAGCGAAATAGTTACCTTTTGCCATCATTGGTCCCAGGCGTGGGGGGAGAGCGCAGATGAGCAGTCGCCTGACCATGATCCTCGCCGGCCTGTTCCTGATCGCGGCCTTGCTCGCCGGGTACTGGGGCCTGCGTTTGAGCCGCCCGGCCGAGCCCGCGCCAGCGCCATTGGCGCCTCCGAGCGAAGCGGCGATCCCCGCCGCGCCCGTCCCCGTCGCCCCTCCCGAGCCGCCGCGCTCGCCCATCGTGGTGTTGCGCAGGGCGGTGCCGGCCAACACCCCCTTGAGCGAGGACGATGTGCTGGTCGAACGCCTGCAGGTGGTGCCGGCCGGCGCCTTCCAGCAACTCGACCAGGTGCTCGGGCGCCGCAGCATCCGGCCCCTGGCGGCAGGCAGTTGGCTGGAGGAGTCGAGCTTCCAGGCCGGCGGACCGCTGGCGCGGATGATCCGCCCCCACGAGCGCGCCGTGGCGGTGGCCGTCGACGATGTGATCGGCGCCGCCGGGCAGTTGCGCCCGGGTGACTTCGTCGACGTGCTGCTGTTTCTGCGCGAGGAGAACAACAACCCGCAGTCCTCCGCCCAGGTGGTGCTGCCGGCCCTGCGCGTGCTCAGCGTCGACCAGCAGACCGGGTTGGCCAACGACGGGCGTCCGGCGCAGACGGCCGAAGAACAGAAGGCCCGCCGCGACCAGCAATCGCTGAACAGCAACACCACCCGCACCGTGGGCCTGGCCGTGCCAGAAGCCCTGGCCAGCCGGCTGATGCTGGCGGCCCAGGCCGGGACCTTGCGCCTGGCGGTGCGCAGCGCCGAGGAGCCACTGCTGGCGGCCTACTGGTCCGGCCAGGACGCCAGCCCGCAGTTGCAGAGCGCCAATCGCGACCTCTATCGCTTCAGCCAGCTGTCCCAGGTGCCCCTGGCCAGCCAGACGGCCGCCGCCGCGGCTGGCGCCCCAGCGATGCAGATCATTCGCGGCGCCCAGAACGGCGATAACAACAAGACTCCCTGAACCGGCAAGGATGCGATCCATGCGTATTTCTTTGCGTGTTACTCCACGAGGCGGATGGCTGGTCCCGGCGCTGCTGGTCCTGGCCCTGCTGGCGCCGACTGCGCAGGCGGCGGCCAAGGGTTGCGCCGCGTTCGGCCAGTTGCCGTCGGTGATCGAGATGGACCAGGGCCTGCAGCAGGAACTGCGCCTGCCGGTGGCCATCACCCGGGCGGCGGTGGGCGAGCCCAAGGTGGCCGATGTGCAGCCCAGCGGCGAGCGCGCCGTGCTGCTGACGGCGGTGGGGCAGGGCACCACCAGCCTGATGCTGTGGACCGACTGCACCGCGCAGCCGCACCGGGCCATGTTGTTTGTCAAGGGCCGGGCCAGCGCCGACATGACGGAAACGGCGCAACTGCCCTCCGCCCAGGAGGACCTGCCGGTGCAGGTGCAGGCTGATATCCGCTTCGTCGAAGTGCGCCGCCTCAAGTACAAGGAGGCCGGGGCGCGGTTGTTCTTCAAGGGCTCGAACAACAGCCTGATCGGCTCGCCCGGCACCGTGCCCGACACGGTGGTGCGCCCGGGCTACGTGCCGAGCACCGCCAGCGTGCCGAGCTCGGCCAACTACGCCGACGCCCGGCCCGGCATCCCCCTCGACAACAGCGTCTTCAACATTGTCTGGGGCGGCGGCAGCAGCCGCTTCCTGGCAATGATCAACGCCCTGGAGAACAGCGGTTTCGCCTATACCCTGGCGCGCCCCAGCCTCACCGTGCTGAGCGGGCTGACCGCAAGTTTCCTGGCCGGTGGCGAGATCCCCATCCCGGTGCCCAGCAGCGGCAGCGACAACGTGTCGATCGAGTACAAGGAGTTCGGCGTGCGCCTGGCGCTGACCCCCACGGTGGTCAGCCGCAACCGCATCACCCTGAAGGTCGCCCCCGAGGTCAGCGAGCTGGACTTCAACAATTCGGTGGTCATCGCCGGCACCCGGGTGCCGGGGCTCAGCGTGCGGCGTACCGATACCAGCATTTCCCTGGCCGATGGCGAAAGCTTCATCATCAGTGGCCTGATCAGCAGCAACGTGCGTTCGAACGTGGACAAGATGCCGGGCCTGGGCAACCTGCCGATCATCGGCGCGTTCTTCCGCCAGTCGGCGCTCAATCGCGAGGAGACCGAGCTGTTGATGATCGTCACCCCGCACCTGGTCCAGCCGCTGGCCGCCAATGCGCGCCTGCCGGAACTGCCGGGCGAGGCGTTGCGCACCTACGACCCCAGCTGGGGCCGCCTGTTCTTCATGGAAAACGGCAACTTCGAAGGCCGTGGCGGGTTGTCCCAATGAACGAAAGCCTGAACCAGACCTACCTGGCCCTGACCCGCACCGACGAGGACCTGCACTGGCTGCAGGGCGCGCTGGCGCCGCTGGGGCAGGTGATCGGCGCCAGCAGCCCGAACCTCGACGAGCTGCTGGCGCTGGTCGACATGACCTTCAGCAACCTGGTGTTCATCGGCCTGGACCGCGAGCAGTTGATCGGCCAGTGCGCGCTGATCGAGGGCATGCTCGAAGCCAAGCCGATGCTGGCCATCGTCGCCCTCGGCGACGGCATGGACAACCAGCTGGTGCTGCACGCCATGCGCGCCGGCGCCCGCGACTTCGTCGCCTATGGTTCGCGGGCCAGCGAGGTGGCGGGGTTGGTGCGGCGCCTGGGCAAGCGCCTGCCGACGGCCACCAGCAACCCCAGCCTGGGCGGCCTGACCGTGCTCTTCGGCACCCAGCGCGGCGCCGACGGCGCGCTGCTCACCACGCACCTGGCGCGGGTGGTGCAGGAGAGCGGCCAGCAGACCCTGTTGCTCGACCTCGGCCTGCCCCGGGGCGACAGCCTCGCCCTGTTGGGCCTGGAGGCCTCGTTTCATTTCGGCGACGCCCTGCGTCACCTGCGTCGGCTCGACGCGACCCTGATCGACAGCGCCTTCACCCGCGACAAGGGCGGCCTGCGCATCCTGGCCTATGCCGACAACGACGAAGCCCTGGCACAATCCAGCGCCGCCGAGCTGTACATGCTGCTCAGCGCCTTGCGCCAGCACTTCCAGCACATCGTCGTGAACCTCACCGGCCAGGCCGACAGCGAGGCCCTGCGCACCATCGTCAGCCACTGCGACAAGCTGATCGTCTACACCGACCAGAACATCATCGACTGCCGGCGCAACCTGGACGTGCTCGAACAGTGGCGCGACCGCGGCATCAAGCTCGAACACGCCAGCCTGCTGGTGGACCGCTACCTGCGCCATGTGGCGCCGGATGCCGACGCCCTGGCCAAACGCTACGGGCTGGCCTTGCTCAAGGTCATGCCCTACAGCCCGGAGGTGCGCCTGAACGCCAAGAACCAGGGCTTGAGCCTGTTCGAGCTGGCTCCGCGCGAAGGCCTGACCCAGGCCCTGCGCGGCCTGGGCGAGCGCCTGGCGCAGCGCTCGGAAAACCTGGCGCCGGCAGGCCAGGGCTGGCTCAACCGGCTGTGGGGCAACCGATGAGCAACGAAGAACCCTTTGGCGGGCCGCGCCATGCGGCCAGCGATCCGCAGGTGCTCAAGCGCGCGCTGCACCGGCACGTCATCGACGCCATCGAGGACAGCGGCCGCAACCTGCTCGAAGGGGCGCGACCGGTGCTGGCGCAGTTCGTCCTGGAACAGGTGGGCGACTATGTGGCGCGCCTGCGCCTGGCCCTGTCGCGCTACGAGATGGAGCGCCTGGCCGAGGAGATCGTCGACGAGCTGACCGGCTACGGCCCGCTGGAGGTGCTGCTGCGCGATCCGAGCGTCACCGAGATCCTGGTCAACGGCCCGTACCGGGTGTTTGTCGAGCGGGCGGGGCTGTTGCAACAAACCGACTTGCGCTTCATCGACGCGCATCATGTCGAGCGGGTGATGCAGCGCATCCTTGCGCCCCTCGGGCGGCGCCTGGACGAGTCGTCGCCGATGGTCGACGCGCGCATGCCCGACGGCAGCCGGGTCAACGCGATCATCCCGCCGGTGGCCCTGGACGGGCCATGCCTGTCGATCCGCAAGTTCCGCCAGGACATGCTCAAGAGCGCCGACCTGCTGGCCACCCGGGCCATCGACCAGCCGATCTACGACTTCCTCGAACGCGCCGTGGGCCGACGTTGCAACATCCTGGTCAGCGGCGGCACCGGCACCGGCAAGACCACCTTGCTCAACATCCTCAGCCAAATGATCGCGCCCCAGGAACGTCTGGTGACCATCGAGGATGTGGCCGAACTGCAGCTGCACCACCCGCATGTGGTACGCCTGGAGACCCGCCCGCCAAATGCCGAGGGCCATGGCGAGATCAAGGCCAGCGAGCTGATCCGCAACGCCCTGCGCATGCGCCCCGACCGCATCATCCTCGGCGAGATCCGCGGCGCCGAGGTGCTCGATGTGATGACCGCGATGAACACCGGCCACGACGGTTCGATGAGCACGGTGCACGCCAACACTGCCCAGGACGCGCTGCTGCGCCTGGAGACCCTGGTCGGCCTGACCGGCCGGCAGGTGGCCGAGAAAACCCTGCGGCAGATGATCTGCGCGGCGCTGGACGTGGTGATCCAGCTGACCCGACTGGCCGATGGCCGGCGCTGCGTCAGCGAGGTGCTGGAAGTGGTCGGCGTGCGCGATGATGTGTATGTGACGAACACCCTGTTCCGCCTCGACCGGCGCAGCGGCGACGGTTTCTTGCGCGAGGCGCCGAACCCCGCGGGAAACAAGCTGCGCCACGAGGGCGTGCTGTGATGGGCCCGCTGCTGCTGGCACTGTCGCCCTTGTGCCTGGGCATGGCGCTGCTGCTGTTGCGCCTGGGCCTGTACAAGCGTGGCGAGGAGCGCATCCTCGAACGCCTGGGCCGGGCCTACCGCGCCGTGCGCAGCGGCAATGCCCGGCGCGACTGGCTCGACCCGTTGCTGCAGCGGGCGGGCCTGGCCCATGCCGAATTTTCCCCCAGGCCGTGGCTGTTCGCCTGGTTGGCGCTGACCGTGCTCGCCGGCCTTGTGGCGGGCTGGGTGGTGGCGTCGATGGTGCTGTTCGGCCTGCCGCTGCTCGGCCATTTCTTCCTGGCCTGGCGCTGCCGGCGGCGCCTGCAGCAGATCGTCCAGCAACTGCCTGGCCTGCTCGACTACAGCGTGCGCAGCCTCAAGGCCGGTCGCACCCTGAACGAGGCGGTGCTCGGCGGCGTCGACAGTACTCGCGAGCCGCTGCGCTCGGCGATGCTGAGGGTACGGCGCAACGTGCAGCTGGGTGTGCCGCTGGAGGATGCGGTCAATGAATTCGCCGAACTCTATGGCCAGGCCGAACTGCGCATGTTCGCCCTCGGGCTGCGCATCAACCAGCGTCACGGCGGCAATGCCAGCGAGCTGATGGAGAACCTGATCAAGCTGATTCGCGAGCACGAGCAGGGCGACCGGCAACTGCGCGCCATGACCGGCGAAACACGCATTACCGCGTGGATCCTCGGCGCGCTGCCGTTGGCCATGGTCGGCTACTTCCTGTTTGCCAATCCCACCTATCTGTTGGCCATGTGGCACGACCGCAGTGGGCAACTGATGCTGCTGTTCGCCTTCGCCCTGCAGGCCGTCGGCTGCCTGGTGCTGTGGCGCATGATGAGGAGCCTGTAAGTATGGCCTTGTTGCTCTGCGCGCTGTTCCTGTTTGCCGCGTTCGTGCTGCTGGCCTTGCAGGTCGGCCAGCAATGGCGGGCCCGGCAGCGGGTGGCGCGACGCCTGCAGGGACGGCTGGCCCGTGACGAGCGGCTCGGCGACTGGCTCCAGTGGCTGGGCAGCAGCCCGCTGGGGCGGCGCCTGCAACGGCTGGATGGCGAGACCCAGGCGCTGCTCGATCGCCTGGGCTGGCGGCGCAGCCGGCAACGGGCGTTGTTCGCCGCCGTGCAGTTGGGCTTGCCGCTGCTGGCGGTGGGCGTGGCGCTGCTGCTGGGCCATGGCTTGCCCGGGGAAAACCGCGGGCACTGGGGCGTGCTGGTGCTCTGCGCGATGGGTGGGGGCTACCTGCTGCCCAAGCGCTTGCTGGTGTTGGCGGCGGCGCGGCGCCAGCGGCAGATCGCCCAAGAGGTGAGCCTGCTGATCCCGCTGCTGCGCATCCTCTTTGAAACCGGGCTGGCGGTGGAGCAGGCCCTGCGGGTGCTGGCCCATGAAGGCCGCAGCCTGGTACCGAACATCAGTGACGAATTGCGCCTGGTCCTGCAGCGAGTCGACTCAGGCCTGGCCCTGGGCCCGGAGCTGGAAAAGACCGCGCGCCTGCTGGCGGTGGACGAGTTGATCGACACCTGCGTCATTCTCCAGCAACTGCTGGTGCAGGGCAGTGGCTCGATGAAGTCGCTGCTGGCGCTCAAGGAGTTGCTTGACGACCGGCGCCTGACCGGCCTGCAGGAACGGGTGTCGAAGATGTCGGCGAAGATGTCGGCGGTGATGATGGTGTTCCTGTTCCCGGCGTTGCTGATCGTCCTGGCCGGGCCAGGTTTTTCCGCGCTGGCGCGGGCCTTGGGCTCATGAGGGGATAAATGGATATGAAAGCGATCCTGACGTTGATCGGCCTGTTGCTGCTCACCGGTTGCGCCGGCCAGCCCCCCGAAGGCCTGGCCCGTCTGCTCGGCGGTGGCACCTGTGGCAAGCCCGATGCCGACCAGCAACTGAGCCTGGACATGGCCGACCAGATGATCAGCGAAGGCCGCCCGCACGCGGGCCTGGCCCACCTGGAACAGCTGCCTGACACCCTCGACCAGGTCCGCCTGCGCAAGGCCAAGGTACTGCGCCAGCTCGGGCGCGGCGAGGCCGAGCCGCTCTACCGCAGCCTGCTCGGCGGCTGCCTGGCCGCCGAGGGCGAGCACGGCCTGGGCCAGCTGGCTTCGGCCCGTGGCGATGACGTCCAGGCCTTGCGCAACCTGCTGCGGGCGGTACGCCTGGCGCCAACCGACGAGAAGGTGCGCAACGACCTGGGCGTGGTGCAGATGAACCTGGGCAACCACGAACAGGCGCGCTTCGAGTTCCTCACCGCCATCGAGCTCAAGGACGACAACCCGCTGCCAGCGGTGAACCTGGTGACCCTGTCGCTGGTGCAGGACAACTGGCGGCAGGCGGAAGATTTGGTCAATCGCCTGCGCCTGAAGCCCGAGCAATTCGCCGAGGCCCAGGCCCGGGCCCAGCGCATCAGGTCCAACGGGCGCGGCCCACTGGCGGCGACCGAGTCTTCGGCCGCGGCCATCAACTGATCGGGAGGTGATCATGTTCAAGCCCTGGATTGTCCTGGCCTGCCTGGCCGCACCGCTGCTGGCGCAGGCCGAAGAACCTGTGCGCCAGCCACGCCCACAGACCGCCACCGAGGCCCTGCTGCAGGTACAGGCGAGCAATCGCCAGGCCTCCAGCGTGCGCCAGGAACAGACCGACAAGGAACGCGACCAGGCCATGCAGCGTTGGCTGGACAGCTACAAGTACGCGATTCCGGATTTCTACCGCTGGACCAAGATCAGTTCGTCGAACAATTGAGCTCTTGAAGCTGTGGCACGATCGTGTAGGAGCGGTATTCACAAGGTCAGTGCGTGGTAAACCGCTGATGCACCGGCGACGAACGCGGAGTCAACGCCAGCGCCAGCTGCGTGCGGTTGTGCATGTGGGTCAGGCGCAGCACCTGCGACACGTACAGCTTCACTGTGTTCTCGGTGATGCCCAGCTCGCAGGCGATCTGGTAGTTGGTCTTGCCCTTGCTTACCAGCCGGGCCACTTCAAGCTGGCGCGGTGACAGCTTCTCGAAGGCGGCGGGCAGCTCCGCCTCGCCGTCCTCGGCATCGCTGGCGCGACGGTGGGTGCCCTGGCCACGGGCTTTTTCCAGGTCCTGGTAGAGATCGTCGATGGACTCGGCCAACTCCTGCAGACGCTGGTTGAGGCTGCCCAGCTCGCGGAAGTTGCGGCGCCGTTCGAGCAGCGCCGCTTCCTGGCGGCGCACGCCTTCGAGCAGTTCGTCGAGGTCCATGGGCTTCTGGTAGTAGTCGGCGAAGCCCTCGCGCAGGGCGCGGATCACGTCCTGCTTGTCGGCGCGGCCGGTCAGCATGATCGCCTCGAACATGCGCTGCGGCCCTGCGTTTTGCTTGAGGGTGCGGACCAGTTCGATGCCATCGCGCTCGGGCATATGCAGGTCGCACAGGATCAAACCGATGGTCTCGTCGGCCTTGAAGCAGTCGATGGCCTGGCCGGTGGAATGGGCGGGGACGCAACGGTAGCCCTCGCTTTCGAGAAACTCGCACAACTCTTCGACGATCACTGGCTGGTCGTCGACCACCAGCACTTTCACCTCACTGACAGATTTATTCACGATCAACTCCCTGTTGTATCGGCTCTGCTCCCGGGCCAGAGGCTCTGGCAGGTAGAAAAGTAGTCGCACTTTGCAATTATGTACATGCATCTAGCTCATGGAAGCGACCCAGCGGTCGGTTATTGGATCCAGACGGCCGTCAACAGGAAGCCGGCCAGCACATACGGGGCAAAGGGCTGC
Organism: Pseudomonas sp. P65(2024); assembly: GCF_057480955.1. Taxonomy (NCBI): domain Bacteria; kingdom Pseudomonadati; phylum Pseudomonadota; class Gammaproteobacteria; order Pseudomonadales; family Pseudomonadaceae; genus Pseudomonas; species Pseudomonas sp. P65(2024). The sequence goes on along the minus strand of NZ_JBLIYX010000020.1, from coordinate 26,646 downwards.
TTGTCGCCGACCTGTTCGGCCAGCGCCTGCAGGCGCTTTTTCACCTTGGGATTGAGCAGGGTCCACAGACGCCGCCGGCCGAACATCCAGGCGAGCACGGTGACCCCGGCGCCGATGAAGGTGCCGAGCACGTATTGCGGGCTGGTGGCCAGGGCCAGGGCGCCCATCAGCTTGACGTCGCCGGCGCCGAAGCGGCCGAGCATGTAGCCGGGCAGGGTGAGCAGCATGACGATGGCCAGGGCCCAGCCGGCTTCGCTTGCGTCGGCGCCGATCCAGCTGCGTCCGGTGGCGAACAGCCAGGCCAGGGCGCACGCCGCGACCCCGAGGGTCAGGGCGTTGGAGATTTGCCGTTCACGGACATCTTGTTCGGTGCACAAGGCAAGCCACATCAGGAGAACAATGCTTTGCATTGGCAAATTGCCATCCCTATTCGTTGAACGGTTCTATGCTTTCAGACAGGTCTCACAGTCAGGGTAGACGCGATCATGAAAGCAAGCCCGGCGGGACAGCAAAAAGGCGCGGCAGCCATCGAGTTTGTCGCCGTATTCATGGTGTTTTTCGCGGTGTTCTACGGGCTGGTCAGCTACGCCTTGCCGATGCTGATGCTGCAGTCGTTCAACCAGGCCAGCAGCGAGGCGGTGCGTCGCTGCGTGGCCGTGGACCCCGCCAGCCAGACCTACGAGCTGGACGTGCAGGGGCTGGCCCGCCAGGTGATCGGCCAGCAGTTGGCGTGGATGCCCAGCGCGCTGGGATTCAACGTGCTCACCGACACCCGGGTCACCGTCGGCGTGGACAAGGTGCTCACGGTGGTGATCGACTACCCGCGCTCGCGCCTGACGCGGGTGCTGCCGACCCTGGTGCTGCCGGTGGTCGGTGACGTACCGAAGCTGCCCGCGCGGCTGCAGGCCCAGGCGAGCCTGCAACTGTGAGTGGTGGCCTGTTCGATCGCTGGTTCGCCGCGCCGGTCCCGGCCCAGACGTCCGAGGTGACGCCGGCCATCGGTCTGCAGCTGTGGCTCGACGACCAGGCGCGGGTATTGCGTCTGGCCGGTCCGCTGCGCAGCCTGCTGGCACTTCCCGCTCAGGCGGGCGCGCGGGTGCACGATTATCTGGAGCGTCACAGCTGGCTGGTGCTCGAAGGGCAGCCCGCCGACTGGCAGGGCCAGCCCCTGGACCTGGATTTTCACACCGTCATGGGCCATGCGCTGCACACCCGTGGCTGGCTGCAGCGCCACGAACAGGGCTGGATGCTGCAGCTTTTCGACATCGGTGACCTGCTGCGCGAGCAGCGCTGGGACCGCCAGCGCCCCTTGCTCGGCGAGATCGGCCACGCCCTGCGCGAATGTGGCAGTGAGCGCCTGCTACAGACGGCCCGCGAACAGTTGCACAGCCTGGCCGAGCACTGGCAGGCGGCCGCGTTGCGGCTGATGCTGCGCGAACCAGGAGGCTGGCGCCACTACGCCAGCAGCGACGAGACCTGGCCCTGGCCCGACGATCGCAGGCTGCGCGAGCGCCTGGACCGCTGGCCGGCCCATACCCTGGTCGAGGTCGATGACGACCCCGAGCTGCTTGCCCTGTGCGGTGCTGCGTCGTTGTTCCTGGTGCCCTATCGTCAGGGCCTGGAGGCCGAGGCCTGGGTGCTGTGCGCCGGGGCGCGGCAGGCGCCTGCGGTCGACATGGCCCTGGCGCTCGTACGGACCTTGACCGAGCCGCTGCTGGTGCGCCATCGCCGCCAGCAACTGCAGCACCAGGCCCATCACCTCGATGACCTGCAGCGCCAACTGGGCGCGGGATGGTGGGAGTGGCCGGCGCACGGCGAGCTGCAGCTGGACCCGGCCCTGGCCGCGACCCTCGGGCTGGCGAATCGGGTCAGCCTTGGCCAATGGCTCGCCCGCCTGCACCCGGCGGACCGCGAGCCGGCGCAACTGGCCCTGGACCAGGCCCGTGACGGGCAGGCGCTGAGCCTCAGCGTGCGCCTGCCGGGTCACGATCCCCAGGCGCCGCCGCGCTGGTTCCATTGGGCCGGCCAGGGCCAGGCCGGCCAACTGCGCGGCTTCCTGCTCGATATCAGCGCCCTCAAGGCCCAGGAGCAGCAGGCCGGCGCGGCCCGTGCGCGGCTGGAGAACCTCATCGCCCGCTCGCCCGCGGTGATCTACGTGCAGCGCTATGCCGAAGGCGCGCTGCACAGCGACTTCTACAGCGCCAGCCTGGCGCCGTTGCTCGGCTGGGCGGCCGATAGCGAGCAGGCGCGCCAGCCGGGCCTGGCGGTGCATCCGGACGACCGTCCGCTGTGGCTGGAGCGCACCCGCGGTCTGTTGCGCGATGGCCAGGTACGCTGCCGCTATCGCCTGCGCGATCACCTTGGCGGCTATCACTGGATGCTTGACGAAGCCCGCCTGCTGCGTGACGACCTCGGCCAGCCGCTGGAGGTGGTCGGCCTGTGGCTGGACGTCAGCGAGGCCACGGAAGCTGCCGAGCGCATGCGCCAGAGCGAGGAGCGCTACCGCGTGCTGGTGGAAGACTCGCCGGCGATGATCTGCCGTTATCGCCCGGACCTGACCGTGCTGTTCGGCAATCGGCCCTTGGCCGACTACCTGGGCTGCACGCCCGGGCAGTTGCAGGGCGCGGACCTCGGGCAATGGTTGTCCGCCGGCCAGCGCGAGGCCTTCCTCCTGCGCCTGCGGGCGCTGACGCCGGAGCAGCCGGTGAGCAGCGCGGAGATCTGCCTGCAACTGCCCGGCCGCGAGCATGCCTGGTGGGTCTGGGCCGACCGTGGGTTGTTCGATGCCGAGGGCAACCTGCTGGAGGTCCAGGCCGTGGGCCGCGACAACACCGAAGTGCGGCGCAGCCAGCAGCAACTGCTGCAGGGCGCGAAGATGGCGACCCTGGGCGAGCTGGCCACCGGTTTGTTGCACGAGATCAACCAGCCGCTCAACGTCATGCGCATGGCGGTGGTCAACACCCTCAAGCGTCTGGAGAACGGCGCTGCCGATCCTGTTTATCTGGAAGACAAGCTGCGCCGTATCGAGGCCCAGGTCGAGCGCGCCGCCCGGCTGGTCGACCATATGCGGGTGTATGGCCGGCGCTCGGCGGTCGAGCGCGAGCGCTTCGCCGCCTGGGCCGCGGTGCAAGGCGCCCAGGCGTTGCTTGAAGAAGGCCTGCGCGGCAAGGGCGTGACACTGCGCCTGGAACCGCCCGAGGCCTTGGCCCAGGTGCTCGGGCATCAGGATCAGCTGGAACAGGTGCTGATCAACCTGATGGTCAATGCCCGTGACGCCTTGCTGGAAAAGCAGGTGGCGCAGCCGTGGATCCGGGTACGCCAGGCGCTGCATGGCGGGTGCCTGTGGTTGCTGGTGGAGGACAACGCCGGCGGGATCGATCCGCAGCTGCACGAGCGGATCTTCGAACCCTTCTTCACCACCAAGCCGGCCGGGGTCGGCACCGGGCTGGGCTTGTCGGTCAGCCATGGCATCGTCAGCCAGATGGGCGGCCGCCTGAGCGTGGACAACGGCGTCGAGGGCGCGTGCTTGCGGGTCGAACTGCCCCTTCACAGCACCAGTTGAGCGTGGCCGCTGGCGCAGCTGAGGTTGGTGCCGACCTGGGCGTCGAGCAGGTCGATACCCAGCACCTTTAGCAAGCCGTTGACCAGGGGATCGAGCAGGGGGCTGAGCAGGTTCTTGATGACCGGCTCGAGGATGTTCTTCACCCCGTCCAGCAGTCCGGCGGTGAGCACCAGCACCTGGCCAAGGCCGCCATTGCCGGTGGGCTTGTAGGCTTCCAGGTGGATGCCCGCCAGGGTGTCGGACAGACTCGCCACCACCTGCGCCTGGTCGCTGTCCATGGGTTGGTAGGCCGGTTCCTGGCCGATTTCGGTCGGGGCATGGGCACCGCTGAACAGCAGGGGCTTTTCCACTGGGCCACTGCCCAGCAGCTTGCTGTCCACCCGCAGGCCGATGCCACCGCCGGCGTAGGGCACCCGCGTGCCGCAGGACGGCGGCAGGATCAGCAGGCGGCTGCAGACATTGGTGCCGATATCGATGACTGGCAAGGCCTTTACCACGGTGGTGCCGTTGCTGAGGAAGTCCGTCGTTGAATCGAACCTGCCGATGGCGATTTTCGCCGCCGAGCGCTGGGTGAGGGTGGTCAGGCTCTTCGGGCTACAGGTGTAGTTGTCGGGCGGTGCCGGGCGCAGGCGGCTGCTGCCTTCGGCGACTTCGATGCCGATATCGATATGCACCTGGCCGTCCAGCAGCTTGATGTCGCTGACCTTGCACGGAATGCCCAGGGCGCAGGTCAACGATTGCACGGTGCCCAGCAGGTTCAGGCTGAGCAGGTTGTTGAGCACGTTGGTCAAGGGTGCCGCGAGGTCCAGCACCGCATTGAGCAGCCCGGCGATGCCGCTTAGCAGGGGCAAATCGAGGGAGACCAGGGCGCGGATCTGGGCGGTATGAACGCGCAACTCGTCCGTGCGCGGGTCACCCACCGCCGAGATCTGCGGGGGCTCGATCACCCGCAGTTGCACGCGGCCATTGACCAGCCCGAGCACATTGATCGGCAGGTCGGCGTTGACGGCGTTCTCGCTGGCCGCCAGTTGGATCACCCCTTGCACCAGTTGCAGCAGCTGGATGCTGGCGTCCAGGCCAGCCTGGGCCGTGCCGTTCTGCAGGTCGAGCAGCTCGCCCAGTTGCAGGCCGCCCACCGGCAGGTCCGCCGCCAGCTTGCCCAGGTTGGTGATCACGTCGACGGCGGCGCCGCTTTGCTGCAACACCTTGACCGCGGCCTGCAGCAGGACGGTGGCGCTGGTGTCGGCGTTGAGCAATTGCTGGTAGTCGCCGATATCCAGGTGCAGGTCCACCGCCAGTTGGTCGAGGTACTTCAGCAGGTTTAGCTGGGTGTTGGCGATGCCCTGCCAGCCCAGCACATCGAGCTGCGCCGAGCCGCCCAGGGCCTTGAGCAGGGCGTTGAGCACCGAGCCCTGGGTCGAGTTGACGGTGGCCAGGGTAGTGCGGATGCTCAGCCGCGCCTGGGGCGTCCCGGGGGTGGCTGCCACCGCGCTGGCACGCAGGGTGGTGGTGCGGGCGATGGCGCCACCCTGGACCAGCGCGTACACCCCGCCAGCGACGCTGGTGACCACCACGTTGCTGACCTCGACCTTGATCGCCTCGTGACGCACGTTGTCGGCGGTGAACGTGCGCAGGTTGTCGAGACCGGTGCGCAGGTAGCCGCAGTTGGCAATCAGGGGGTTGAGAGGCGAGTGGCCGTTGCGGGTGGCCGCGGTGCGGGCCAGGGTGGAGGCCTGCGGGCCGCTGCCGCTGCAGACGCCGCCGTGCTCGGCGGCTTCCAGGGCGGCCATGTCGGCGATGCGCTGCAGCTTGCGTTGTTCGAGGTAGAGGCGGCCGCTGTCAACGGTCAGGAGCATGAACACCAGGGCCAGGCCCATGGTCAGCGCGGCCATCAGGCCGATCGCGCCGCGTTGGCGCACAGCGGAACGGGGAACCACGGGCACTCCTTTGCCGGCCTGTGGCCCGGCAGCGCGGCGGCGGTGCAAGGAGTGTAGTCAAGGTGATGGCAAGTTGCCTTGTCTGCTGCACGCGATCTCTGTGGGAGCGGCGCGCAGGCTTCAGTGCGGCGGATAGTTGCTCAGCACCTGGGTCACGGTCTTCTGGATCGCCGCATTGCGCTCCTGCGGGCTGGGCGGGTAGTTGTTCATGATCTGCTCGGCGCTGCCGCGCCATACCAGCTTGCCGTCGCGGCCATCGAACAGGTCGACCTGAATGGTCGCCACCTTGTAGTCGACGCTGCGCGTCTCGTTGTACATCGGCCCGCCCCAGTAACCGCCCCAATAACCACCCCAGGCACCGCCGTAGTTGGTGGTGACCTGCTGCTGGCGGTCCTCGACGATCAGGTAGGCGCGCACCTTCACATCCGCCCGGGCATTGCCCTGGACCGGGCGCAGGCCGCGCTGGTCGAGCTGGTTGGAGACCGCCTGGCGAATGCGATGCTCGGTCAGGTCGCTCTTGATCCGCGGATCGTCCGGGCGATATTGCAGGCCCGGTTCCTGCCAGGCCCAGCTGCGATAGGCGGCGAAGTCGCGGCTGGCATCGAAATCGTGCTGCACGTTGTTGCTCGAACAGGCGGCCAGCAGCAGGGCTAAGGACAGTAGAACGAGACGGCGCAACATGGTGGTTCTCCGTTGAACGTTAGCTGGGAGGATAGCCGCTCATCGCCTTGCTCACTGACTCGCGCAGGGCGCTTTCGCGCTCACGCGGCGAGTCCTTGTCGCTGCCGCTTTCGGCGCTGGCGCTCCACACCGGCTGGCCGTTGCGGGCATCGAACAGGTCGATGCGCACCACCATCACCTCGACTTCGTAGGTGCGCACGATCGGCACGCTTGCGTAGCCGCCATAGCCGTTGCGATAGCCGCCGTAGCCGACGCCGCCGTAAGGGTAGGGGCCGTAGTAGGGATCGTAGTCGCGCACCTGGCGCAGGCGCCGCTCCAGACGCACGTCGGCGCTCACCAGCAGGTCGGCGGGCGCATTGCGTGCCGGGCGCAGGCCGTGCTGGTCGAGGGCACCGCTCACCGCGTCGGCCAGCTGGCCCGGCGTCGCGTTGGCCAGGCCCCCGGGTGGCTGGTTGTTGCGCCAGCTCCAGCTGCGGTAACGGCCGTAGTCGCGTGTCGGCGCGGGGTAGGCGCTGGCATCGAAGGTACTGGCGGCCTGGGGCGGCGCCGGCGGCAGCGGCTTGCCGCTGGCGACATAGGGGTTGCTGCCCTGGCAGGCGGCCAGAGCGAAGGGGAGCAGGGCCAGGCAGAGCAGACGATACGGCATGGATCCTCCTGGCGAGCGGGTCAGTGGGGGCGGCACATCCAGTGCAGGTAGCGGCCCAGGCCGGCGAAGCTGGGGTGACGGCGGTGCGCCAGTTCCATCTCCAGCAGGTCGAGCAGCTCGGCCTTGTCCTGGAACTCCTTGGGCATGTAGTCGTGGAACACCCGTACGCCGCTCTCGCTTTCGACCTGCCACAGAGCTTCAAGTTGCGCCTTGAGCTGGCGTGGATCAAGTGGTTTCTGTGGTGTGAGGCTCTGCTTTTCGCCGGCCAGCCGATTGTGCCGCAACTTGCGGAAATGGCCCTTGAGCAGGTTGCGGTAGACCAGCGCGTCGCGGTTGTAGAAGGCCAGCGACAGCCAGCCACCCGGCGCGGTCAGCTGGTGCAGCACCGGCAGGATGCTCTCGGGCTCGGCCAGCCATTCGAGCACGGCGTGGCATAGCACCAGGTCGTAGGGTTCGGTGAGTTGGCCGAGCAGGTCCTGCCACGGCGCCTGGATGAAGGTCGCCTGCTGGCCGGCCTCGGCGAAGCGCGCACGGGCGCCGTCGAGCATCGGCGCGGCGGGTTCGGCAAGGGTCACCTGGTGGCCGCGCTGGGCCAGCCACAGGGCCATGTGGCCGAGGCCCGCGCCGATATCGAGCACCCGCAGGGGGCGGTCGGGCAGGGCCTCGGCCAGGTCGGCCTGGAGCACCGCCAGGCGGATGGCGCCCTTGGCGCCGCCGTAGATCTTCTCGGCGAAGCGGCTGGCCAGCTCATCGAAATGACGGTCGTTCATTTGCCGAAGCGCCTCTCGCTGTCGGCGAGCTTGGCCCGCACCACCTCGTTCATGTCCAGTCCCAGCTCACTGCACAGCAGCAACAGGTAGAGGACGATATCGCCGACTTCCTGGCCGGCGTGGGCGAGCTTGTCGGCGGGCAGCCGGCGGGACTCGTCCTCGGTCAGCCACTGGAAGATCTCCACCAACTCGGCCATTTCGACGCTGGCGGCCATGGCCAGGTTCTTCGGGCTGTGAAACACCCGCCAGTCGTTGGTGTCGCGGATGCGGTGCAGGCGTTCGGTCAGTTCTTGCAGGTTCATCGGGGTCTCCTCGTGGCGCATAGCTTCCGGCGAGGTGCCTTGCAAAGCAAGCCCGATCAGAGCGTGCGCCAACTGCCGAGCATATGCAGCAGGCCGCCGTGGCCATCCAGGCGCAGCTCGCCGCTCGGCCCCGCCTGGCTGGCGCTCAATATCACCTCCGAAGGCAGGCGCACCGGTTTGTGGAAGTCCACCGCGAAGGCATATCCGGCCTTGGGCAGGTGCCCCTGCAAGGCCGCCAGCGCCATGGCCTTGCTCCACATGCCGTGGGCGATGGCCCTGGGGAAGCCGAACAGGCGTGCCGTGAGGCTGCTCAGGTGGATCGGGTTGTAGTCGCCGCAGACCCTGGCGTAGCGCCGGCCGATATCGCCGTCGGCATACCAGCGGGTGGCTTCGGGCAACGTGGCGGACGTTGTGTCGGCGAGTTCCGCGGCCGGTGCGTCGAGCTTGAGGCCGCGCACCAGCATGCGGCTGGTTTCGCGCCAGAGCAGGCCGAGGCCATCCTCGGCCTCGGTCACCAGGTCGAAGGTGCCGCCTTTTTCATGGGGCTGCAGGTTGTCGGCATACACCGCGAAGCGCAGCCCGTCGATGCCGCCCAGGGGGCGCAGCACCTGCAGGCTGTTGTGCAGGTGCACCAGCCCCAGCAACGGGAAGGGAAAGTCCTCGGCGGTGAGCAGTTGCAGTTGCAGGCTGAAAGCCATGACGTGCGGGTAGGTGCCCGGCAGGCGGCCATCGTCGGCGAAGTGGCAGAGCCGGCGGTAGGCCGCCAGGTTGGCGGGGTCGACCCGCAGGAAGCAGCGCAGGCCCTGCTCCGGCAGCTGGCTGCCACGGATCTTGCGTTTGCCGAGGGCGCGCAGGTACAGGCTCGGTCGTGATTCGGGGCTGTGCAGGTCGTGCCAGGATCGGGTCATGGTCAGGCTCCCATCAAGGCCTGGCCGCAGACCCGCAGGGCCTGGCCATTGACCGCGCCCGAGCCCGGCTGGCTGAGCCAGGCGATGGCTTCGGCGACGTCCTGCGGCAAGCCGCCCTGGCCCAGCGAACTCAGGCGTCGGCCGGCCTCGCGCAGGCCCATGGGCATGGCCGCGGTCATGTGCGTTTCGATAAAGCCTGGCGCCACCGCGTTGATGCTGGCGCCCTGTTCGGCCAGGCGTGGCGCCCAGGCCTGGGCGAAGCCGATCAGCCCGGCCTTGCTGGCCGCGTAGTTGGACTGGCCGCGGTTGCCGGCGATGCCGCTGACCGAGGCGAGCAGGGTGATGCGCGCATCCGCGTGCAGCTTGCCGCCTTCGAACAGCGCCTCGGTCAGCACCTGGGGCGCCTTGAGGTTGACCGCCAGCACTGCGTCCCAGTACTCCGGGGTCATGTTGGCGAGGGTCTTGTCGCGGGTGATGCCGGCGTTGTGCACGACGATATCCAGGCCCTGGGGCAGGGCTTCGAGCAGTTGCGCGGCGGCATCGGCGGCGCAGATGTCCAGCGCCAGGGCACGACCGCCCAGGCGCGCGGCGAGGGCGTCGAGGTCGCGCTGGGCCTGGGGCACGTCGAGCAGCGTCACCTCGGCGCCGTCTCGGGCCAGGGTTTCGGCAATCGCCGCGCCGATGCCCCGGGCGGCGCCAGTGACCAGGGCGTGGCGGCCGGCCAGCGGCCGGGTCCAGTCCTGCACCTGGGCGGCGCAGGGCGTCAGGCGCAGGACTTGGCCGGAAACGAACGCGCTCTTGGGCGAAAGGAAGAAGCGCAGCGCGCCCTCGAGCTGGCTTTCGGCGCCTTCGGCGACATACAGCAGGTTGGCCGTGGCGCCAATGCGCAGTTCCTTGGCCAGCGAGCGGCTGAAGCCTTCCAGGGCCCGCTGGGCAACGCTGGCCTGCGCATCGGCGACGCCTTCTGGCGCACGCCCCAGGATCACCACGTGGGCGCTGGAGGCCAGGCTGCGCAGCAGGGGTTGGAAAAATTCGCGCAACTGCTTGAGGTCATCGCTGTCGGACAGGTGACTGGCATCGAACACCACCGCCTTGAGCTTCGGCCCCAGGCCCGCGACCCAGGCCGGGACCTCGAGCGCGTCGCTGGCGAAGCCGTAGCAGTCGGCGGTCAGGCGTGGAGCGATCGCCGCCACCTGGGCTGCCAGCGGCCCGCCGCCCAGCACCAGTGCGCCCTCGATGGGGCGCAGGCGCCCGGCCTGCCAGCGTTCCAGCGGCACCGGGCGGGGCAGGCCGAGGGCATCGACCAGTTTTCGTCCGAGGGTGGAGTTGGCAAAGCCCAGATAGCGGTCGCTCATGTACGGTTCTCCCTGAAGGCAAGCATGCAAGTGTGGACCAAGTTTGTGGCAGGGTCGTTCGAATGCGCGAAAAGAACCTAGGCTTAAGGATCAAATTGTTTCAGGAGGAATACAGGCATGCAGTCAATTCGCCGGGTCGCGATCCTGGGGGGCAACCGGATTCCCTTCGCCCGCTCCAACGGCGCCTACGCCAAGGCCAGCAACCAGGCGATGCTCACGGCGGCCCTCGAGGGCCTGGTGGAGCGTTACCGCCTGCACGGCCTGCGTCTGGGCGAAGTGGCGGCCGGCGCGGTGCTCAAGCATTCGCGTGACATGAACCTGACCCGCGAGTGCGTGCTGGGCTCGAGGCTGTCGCCGCAGACGCCGGCCTACGACATCCAGCAGGCCTGTGGCACCGGCCTGGAAGCGGCGTTGCTGGTGGCCAACAAGATCGCCCTGGGGCAGATCGACAGCGGCATCGCCGGGGGCGTCGACACCACCTCGGACGCGCCCATCGCCGTGAGCGAAGGGCTGCGGCAGATCCTGCTGCAGGCCAACCGCGGCAAGACCCTCGGCGAACGTCTCAAACCCTTCCTGAAACTGCGCCCGGGCCTGCTCAAGCCCGAGTTGCCGCGTAATGGCGAGCCGCGCACCGGGCTGTCGATGGGCGAGCACTGCGAACGCATGGCGCAGACCTGGCAGATCGGCCGCGAGGAGCAGGATGAACTGGCCCTGCTCAGCCATCAGCACCTGGCGGCGTCCTACCGCGAGGGCTGGCACGACAACCTGCTCACGCCCTACCTTGGCCTGACCCGGGACAACAACCTGCGCGCCGACCTGAGCCTGGAGCAGCTGGCCAAGCTCAAGCCGGTGTTCGAGCGCAGCGGCCTGGGCACGCTCACGCCGGGCAATTCCACGCCGCTGACCGATGGCGCCTCGCTGGTGTTGCTCGGCAGCGAGGCCTGGGCCGAGACGCAGGGCCTGAAGGTGCAGGCCTACCTGGTGGACGGCGAGGCGGCGGCCGTCGATTTCGTCCATGGTCAGGAGGGGCTGCTGATGGCACCGGTGTACGCGGTGCCGCGGCTGCTGGCGCGCAATGGCCTGACCTTGCAGGATTTCGACTTCTACGAGATCCACGAAGCCTTCGCCGCCCAGGTGCTCTGTACCCTCAAGGCTTGGGAGGATGCCGACTACTGTCGCACGCGCCTGGGGCTCGAAGGGCCGTTGGGGTCGATCAATCGCGCCAAGCTGAATGTGAAGGGCAGCTCGCTGGCCGCCGGGCATCCGTTCGCGGCGACGGGAGGGCGGATACTGGCGAACATGGCCAAGCTGCTGGGCGAGCGTGGCAAGGGGCGTGGCCTGATCTCGATCTGCGCGGCGGGTGGGCAGGGGGTAACGGCGATCGTCGAACGCTAGGCGGCGATGGCTGGTACCCTTGTCCGACCCGAGACACCAGGCCTTAGCATGTCGATCACCGGACCACGTCCCATCCCCGCCCTGGACCAGTTGCCCAGGCCGCTCTACGCCCGCGCCGAGAGCCTGGGCGCCGGGTCCTGGACCACCCGTCACCAGCATGACTGGGTGCAATTTTCCTATGCCATCAGCGGCGTGCTTGGCGTGTACACCAGTGACGGCAGCTACTTCGCCCCGCCGCAGTGGGGCGTGTGGATCCCGGCCGGCACCGAGCATGAAGTGCTGACCTCGATGCAGGCCGAGATGCGTAGCCTGTATGTGCGCCGCGATGCCTGTCCCTGGGCACCGGGCGAATGCCGGGTGCTGGAGGTCACGCCGCTGGCGCGGGAGCTGATCAAGCAGTTCTGCACCTTCGCGGTGAACTACCCGGAAGGCGACAGTGCCGAGGCGCGGTTGGTGGCCGTGTTGCTGGACCAGCTGCGCACCCTGCCGCAGGTGGGGTTCTCGCTGCCGCTGCCGCGCCACCCGGGCTTGCTGGCGTTGTGCAACGGCTTGATCGCCGCCCCCGACCGGCCCCAGACCCTGCAGCAGTGGGCGGTGCAACTCGGGGTATCGGAAAAGACCCTGATGCGCCTGTTCCAGCGCGAGACGGGGCTGAGCTTTCGCAACTGGCGCCAGCGCATGCGCCTGCTGTCGTCGCTGGCGCTGCTGGAGGCCGGAGAGAGCGTCACCCAGGCCGCGCTGGGCTGCGGGTATGACTCGACTTCGGCCTACATCGCCGCCTTTCGCCAGCTGTTCGGCGCCACGCCAGGGGAACTGCGCCTGTAGTAGCGGCTGCTGTTTCGGTCAGTGACAGCACCCGCTGCCATTGGCCAGGTCCTTGAGGATCGGACAGTCCGGCCGGTCGTCGCCCTGGCAGTGGGCCACCAGCTCGCCGAGGGTGTCGCGCAGGCTCACCAACTCCTCGATGCGCTTGTTCAGCGCCTCGATATGCTGCATGGCCAGGGCCTTCACGTCGGCGCTGGCGCGCTGGCGGTCCTGCCACAGGGTCAGCAGCTTGGCGACTTCTTCCAGGGAAAAGCCCAGATCACGTGATCGCTTGATGAACGCCAGGCTGTGCAGGTCCTCCTGCTGGTACAGCCGGTAGCCGCTTTCGCTTCGCGTGGCGGGGCGCAGCAGGCCGATGGACTCGTAGTAGCGGATCATCTTGGCGCTCAGCCCGCTGCGGCGGGCGGCCTGGCCGATGTTCATGGGGCCTCCTGGTCGATGGCGGTGGGTTTCCAGGTCTTCAGCCACAGGGCATTGCTCACCACGCTGACGCTGGACAACGCCATGGCGGCGCCGGCCAGCACCGGATTGAGGTAGCCCAGCGCGGCCAGGGGGATGCCGATCAGGTTGTAGATGAATGCCCAGAACAGGTTCTGGCGGATCTTCGCGTAGGTCTTGCGGCTGATTTCCAGTGCCGCGGGTACCAGGCGCGGATCGCCGCGCATCAGGGTGATGCCGGCCGCCTGCATGGCCACGTCGGTGCCGCCGCCCATGGCGATGCCGATGTCGGCGGCCGCCAGCGCCGGGGCGTCGTTGATGCCGTCGCCGACCATCGCCACCACGCCCTGTTGCTTGAGCGCGGCCACCGTGGCGGCCTTGTCCGCCGGCAGCACTTCGGCGTGCACGTCGTCGATGCCGAGCGCCTCGGCCACCACCTTGGCGCTGCCGCGGTTGTCGCCGGTCAGCAGGTGGCTGCTGATGTGGCGCGCATGCAAGGCGGCGATGGCCTGGCCGGCGCCGGGTTTGAGACTGTCGCCGAAGGCGAACAGGCCCAGCACGCGGGGGTGGCTGCCGAGTTCGATCAGCCAGGACAGGGTGCGGCCCTCGGCCTCCCAGGCTTGGGCGCTGGCGGCCAGCTCGCCCGGTACCAGCCGGCTCTCGTCGAGCAGGCGGCGGTTTCCCAGGGCCAGCTCGCGGCCCTCCACCTGGCCGGCGATGCCACGGCCGGTGAGGGACTGGCTGTCGGCCACTTGCGGTACGTCAAGATCGCGTTCGGCGCAGGCATCGAGCACCGCCTTGGCCAAGGGGTGCTCGCTGCCACGCTGCAGGGCGCCGGCCAGGCGCAGCAGTTGGTTATCGTCACCGCTGCTGGCCTGCTGGTGGACGATGCGCGGACTGCCGGAGGTAAGGGTGCCGGTCTTGTCGAATACCACGCGGTTGACCGCATGGGCGCGCTCCAGCGCTTCGGCGTCCTTGATCAGGATGCCGTGGCGGGCGGCGACACCGGTGCCGGCCATGATCGCCGCGGGCGTGGCCAGGCCCAAGGCGCAGGGGCAGGCGATCACCAGCACGGCGACGGCGTTGATCAGCGCGGTTTCCAGCGGTGCGCCGGCCAGCCACCAGCCGACCAAGGTCACCAGGGCCAGCACCAGCACGGCGGGGACGAATACCTGGCTGACCCGGTCGACCAGCTTCTGGATCGGCGCCTTGGCCGCCTGGGCGTCCTCGACCAGGCGGATGATGCGGGCGAGCACGGTCTCGGTGCCCAGCGCCAGGGTCTTCACCAGCAGGCGGCCTTCGCCGTTGATGGCGCCGCCGGTCACCGCGTCGCCGGGCTGCTTGGGCACCGGCAGGCTTTCACCGCTGATCAGGGCTTCGTCGGCGTGGCTGCTGCCTTCGAGCACCTGGCCATCGACCGGGAAGCGCTCGCCGGGCTTGACCAGCACCACATCGTCGAGGCGCAGCTGGCTGATGGCGACGTCTTCCTCGCGCCCCTCGACCACCCGCACGGCGCGTTCCGGGCGCAGGGCCTCCAGTGCCCGGATGGCGCTGGCGGTCTGGCGCTTGGCGCGGCTTTCCAGGTACTTGCCCAGCAGCACCAGGGCGATCACCACCGCCGAGGCTTCGAAGTACAGGTGCGGCGTCATGCCGGCGTGGGCGTTGGCCCATTGGTACAGGCTCAGGCCGTAGCCGGCGCTGGTGCCCAGGGCGACCAGCAGGTCCATGTTGCCGGCACCTGCGCGCACGGCCTTCCAGGCGGCGACGTAGAAGCGTGCGCCAAGGATGAACTGCACCGGGGTGGCCAGCAGGAACTGCGCCCAGGCCGGCAGCATCCAGTGCAGGCCGAACGGTTGCACCAGCATCGGCAGCACCAGCGGCAGGGCCAGCAGCAGGGCCGCGGCGACCGCCAGGCGTTCGTTGCGCAGGCGGCGTCGGGCCTGTGCCTGGTCATCGTGGCTGGCCAGCGGCAGGGTGGCGCTGTAGCCGGCCTTCTCGACCGCGGCGATCAGCGCGCCGTCGTCGACGCCCTCAAGTACTTCAAGGTGGGCGCGTTCGTTGGCCAGGTTGACGCTGACCTGCTCGACCCCCGGCAGTTTGCCGAGGGCGCGCTCGACCCGGCCGGCGCAACTGGCACAGGTCATGCCGCCGATCTGCAGTTCGAGGGTACGGGTGGGGACGCTGTAGCCGGCGTCGCGCACCGCGTCGACCAGCGCCGGCAGGCTGTCGGCCGGGGCCTGGACCCGGGCCTGCTCGGTGGCGAGGTTGACGCTGACGTGTTCGGTACCGGTGACCTTGCGCAGGGCGCGTTCGACCCGACCTGCGCAGCTGGCGCAGGTCATGCCACCGATCGGCAGGTCGAAGGTGGTGGATGCGGGCATGGCTCTCTCCTCCGTGGACAGGCCTCCAGCATCAACCTTGCCATGCGGGCAAGGTCAATAGCCCAGGCCG
Organism: Pseudomonas sp. P65(2024); assembly: GCF_057480955.1. Classification (NCBI taxonomy): domain Bacteria; kingdom Pseudomonadati; phylum Pseudomonadota; class Gammaproteobacteria; order Pseudomonadales; family Pseudomonadaceae; genus Pseudomonas; species Pseudomonas sp. P65(2024). The sequence continues at coordinate 11,376 of NZ_JBLIYX010000020.1, read as the reverse complement.
GCTCTCTTGAGCACCAGGCCATTGTGCCCCATGGCGATCCGGTATTTGTTGATCTGGCCCGCCTGCAAGGTCAGGCGCGTGCTGCGCTGGTCCTCGACGCCGGGCGCGCAGCCGGGAACCTGCCCGGGCAACAGGCGCAGGCGCACATCGACGGGGCCCGGCGGCAGGTTGAATGAGGTTGACTGCTCCTGGAACAGGCGGCCGGACAGCTGGTCGTTGAGGTAGATGCCGATCTCGCAGCTGGTGGCCACCTCCAGGCGTTCCCGGGAAATGATCAGCACGCTGTAGTCCGAATTGCCCTCGGCGCTGGCCGGTGGCACGACGGCCAGCGCGCCCAGCAATCCAACGAGGCCCAATGCTGCCCTGATCATGAAAAATCTCCTGCTTGCCAAAATCGTCAAAGGCGCAGCTTGGCCGAGGCGCGCGCGGATTTCCAGCCCGGCCGTTTTCTGCGGAACTTGACCTTGCCCCGATGGCAAGGCTGAGACTGGGCAAAACCCACAAGGAGGCAACCTCGATGCAAGTGTTCAATGTACAAGGCATGACCTGTGGCCATTGTGTGAAGGGCGTGACCCGGGCGGTGCAGGAGCAGGATGCGGCGGCACGCGTGGAAGTGGACCTGGCGGCGCGCCAGGTGCGGGTGGAAAGTGCCCTGGCGGCGGATCAGATCCTGGCGGCGATTCGTGAAGAGGGGTATCAGGCCGAGGTCGCCTGAGTTATCGCGGTGTGCATGGCGATAGTCTTGCGGCGCCGATGAGATCGCGCGCCGCGCAGGCGGCGCGCGATCTGACTGACGGTGCACGGTTTCCGTGGTGCACCTACAAAATCAATACAAAGGTTTTCAGGTAGACTAGCGGACTTGCTTAGCCTGCTATGGATTTTCCATGAACCTTCGAACCTTGCTGATTCTCGGCGCCCTCAGTGCGTTCGGGCCTCTGGCGATCGACTTTTATCTACCGGCCTTCCCGGCCATGGCGCATGCCTTCGGCACCGACGAAAAGCATGTGCAGACCACCCTGGCCGCCTATTTCCTCGGCTTGTCCCTGGGCCAGCTCGCTTACGGGCCGGTGGCCGACCGTTTCGGCCGGCGTCTGCCGCTGCTGTTCGGGGTTGGCCTGTTTACCGTGGCGTCACTGGCCTGCGCCTATGCCCCAAATCTCGACAGCCTGATCCTGGCGCGTTTCGTCCAGGCCCTGGGTGGCTGCGCCGGCATGGTGCTGTCGCGGGCGATCGTCAGCGACAAGTGTGACGCGGTGGCCTCGGCCAAGGTGTTTTCGCAACTGATGCTGGTGATGGGCCTGGCGCCGATCCTCGCGCCGATGCTCGGTGGCGTGCTGGTCAACGTGGCAGGCTGGCAGTCGATCTTCCTGGCCTTGGGCCTGTTCAGTGCGGCATGCCTGCTCGCCGTCGGCCTGGGCCTGCCGGAGAGCCTGCCGGCCCATGTACCGCGCCAGCCGCTGTCGGGCGCGCTGCGCCAGTACCTGAGCCTGTTCGGCGACCGGGTGTTCGTCGGACATGCGCTGACCGGCGGCATCGCCATCGCTGGGATGTTCGCCTACATCGCCGGTTCGCCGTTCGTGTTCATCAAGCTCTACGGCGTGCCGCCCGAGCACTACGGCTGGCTGTTCGGCACCAACGCCGCCGGCTTCATCCTGATGGCCCAGGTCAATGCGCGGCTGCTGGCCAAGCGCGGTCCGGCATTCCTGCTGGCGCGAGCGGTGTGGTTGTACCTGGTGGCGGCGCTGGCGCTGTTGGTGGTGGCGGCGTTGCGCCCGGCACAGCTCTGGCCATTATTGGTGCCGCTGTTCGTGTGTATCGCCAGCCTCGGTTGCATCATCCCCAACGCTTCGGCCTGCGCCATGAGCGGGCAAGGAACGCGGGCTGGCAGTGCCTCGGCCCTGATGGGCTGCCTGCAGTTCAGCGTCGCCGCAGGCGCGGCGGCGCTGGTCGGAGTGCTGCACGACGGCAGCGCGGTGCCCATGGCGCTGGTGATCAGCTTGTGCGGCGCGCTGGTGGTCAGTGTCGCAATGCTGACCCGGCGCCTGCAGGCCAGCCGGCCCGCGTGAGCGGGTGGGGCGCGTTGAGACGCGCCTCCAGCAGGGCGACGAACGATCGCGCCTCGGCCTCGCTGCGGAAACTCACCACATGCTGGTCGAGCTGGACCTGCCAGGGGCAGGCGGGGTTCCGGTTCGACGCACTGACGACAATCTTCATCGCGATCCACCTCAAGTGAGCGGGAGCGGAACTAGTGTAGCGCTGCCCCCGGCTCGCGCCATGACCGCGATCAGCACCCAGACTGACGGTCATGACGGTCTGACGCTGGGAGACGTTCTGTTTTGCAGGGCGGAAATTTTCCCTCTTCCAGTCGGACATATCGACCCCCTGGTTCGTTGCTGTCAGCTGCGTTCCCGCTAGAGCCACGGTAGCACGGGGGATGGGCAGAGTCAGTCGTCAGCCACTCTGACAGACGCATCTTTAAGAACGATTTTGGGAAGGCGTATACCGACCCATCTGGGGCATGCCTCCCTCACGGCGAGTGCCCTCCAGCGGCTTATACTGCCCCCTGGCGGCCAGCGAAGGGTGAGCGTTTCCCTGGGCTGGCGACCACCATCCGGCACACGAACCATCCCGCGCTTGCCCACACCGGAGGCAGGGCATCTGCGGCGTTCGCCAGCAGGCGGGATTCATCAGGGAGCTTCAGGTTCATGAACGCAGTCCGCAGCATCAGTCAGGTCGCCAACCTGATGGCCGATCCCAAGCGCAGCGCCATGTTGTGGGCGTTGATCGATGGTACCCCGCGTGCGGCGGACGAGCTTGCCGTGCTCACCGGGCTGAGCACGTCGTCGGCCTGTGCGCACCTGTCGCTGTTGTGCAGTGCCGGGCTGCTCAGGCACGAGGCGCGTGGGCGCAAGCGCTTCTTTCGCCTGGCCACGCCGGAGGTCGGCACTGCGGTGGAAGCCTTGGCCAGCGTGCAACTGGCGACGCGCTCACCTGGGGAGCAGGGCACGACACTGCAGATTCCCCTGTCGATGCGCAAGGCACGCCTGTGTGGTGATCACCTGGGCGGCGAAGTGGCCGCCGCGCTGCTCCACCGCCTGCAGGTGGCCGGTTGGCTGGAGGGCAGCGAGCAGTACCTGTCGGTGAGCCAGGAGGGCAAGGAGCACCTGGAGGCTCTGGGGGTATTCATTGACGCGATGGCCGCCGGTGACCGGCGCGGCTGCGTGATATGCCACTGCAGTAAATGGAACGATCAGGGCCCGCACCTGGGCGGTTGCCTGGGCAAGGCCTTGCTCCGCTTGTTCACCCAGTCGGGTTGGGTGCGTGAGCAGGAGGGCAGCCGGGCGGTGCAACTCACACCGCTCGGCCAGCAGCAGATCAACGCGATCGCCTGCCTCCCGGCCCGGCAGGTCGGCTAGCGGACCAGTCGCGCATCCAGGCTGTTCTGCGCCAGGCGGCGTGCCTGGTCCTGGGTCATGCCCAGGTGCTGATGCAGGGCGTGGAAGTTCTCGGTGACGTAGCCACCGAAGTAGGCTGGATCATCGGAGTTGACGGTAACTTTCACCCCACGCTCGAGCATGTCGAGGATGTTGTGCTGGCCCATGTGTTCGAACACGCACAGCTTGGTGTTGGACAGCGGGCAGACGGTCAGCGGGATCTGCTCGTCGATGATGCGCTGCATCAGGCGCTCGTCCTCGATGGCGCGCACGCCGTGATCGATCCGCTGGATCTTCAGCAAGTCGAGGGCTTCCCAGATGTACTCGGGCGGGCCTTCCTCGCCGGCATGGGCCACGGTCAGGAAGCCTTCGCTGCGGGCGCGATCGAAGACGCGCTGGAACTTGCTCGGCGGATGGCCTTTTTCCGAGCTGTCCAGGCCCACGGCGACGAAGGCATCGCGGAAGGGCAGGGCCTGGTCCAGGGTCTTCTGTGCCTCGTCTTCACTCAGGTGGCGCAGAAAGCTGAGAATCAGGCCGCTGCTGATGCCCAGCTGCTCGCGACCATCCTTCAAGGCCCGGTTGATGCCATCGAGCACCACCTCGAACGGGATGCCCCGGTCGGTGTGGGTCTGCGGGTCGAAGAACGGCTCGGTGTGGATGACGTTCTGCGCCTTGCAGCGCTGCAGGTAGGCCCAGGTCAGGTCGTAGAAGTCCTGCTCGGTGCGCAGGACATCCGCGCCCTGGTAGTAGAGGTCGAGGAATTCCTGCAGGTTGTTGAAGGCATAGGCGCTGCGCAGGGTCTCGACGTCCGCCCAGGGCAGCGCGATCTTGTTGCGTTCGGCCAGGGCGAACAGCAGTTCAGGCTCCAGCGAGCCCTCCAGGTGCATGTGCAGTTCCGCCTTGGGCAAGGCGTTCAGCCATTCATACATGTGTGCAATCTCGATCAGGTACGGTTGGCCGCCATTCTACAGGGCCTGGCCGGGCAATGCGCCCACCCAGGCCGCAACGCCCGGGTTTACCAGATGAGCGCTTCACCCTTGTAGTTGATGAAGCGCAGGCCGCCATTGCCGCTCTGGGCCTTGACTTGCTCGAGCATGCCCCGGGTGCTGGTCAGCACGTCGATCTCGGCGTTCTCGCCGCCCATGTCGGTCTTCACCCAGCCCGGGTGCATGGCCAGCACGGCCAGGTCGGGGCGCTGCAGCTCGACCACGAAGCTGTTGATCATCGAGTTGAGCGCGGCCTTGCTGGCCTTGTACAGGCAGACTTCGCCACCGTCGGGGATGGTCACACTGCCCAGGATCGAGCTCATGAACGCCAGCACGCCGCTGCCTTCGCGCACCTGGCCGGCCAGGCGACGGGCCACACGGATCGGCGCCACGGCGTTGGTCATGAACAGCTCGCCGACCTGCTGTACCTGCACGCTTTCCAGGTCCTGCGGCAGCGGGCCCATCACCCCGGCGTTGACGAACAGCAGGTCGAATACTTCGTCTTGCAGGCGCTGCTTGAGCCCGTCGAGCTGGGCCGTGTCGTTCATCTCCAGGCGCTCGATGCGCACCCCGGGGACTTCGCCCAGCGCACCCGGCTGTTGCGGGTCGCGCACGGTGGCGACGACGTTCCACCCATCTTCGCGCAGGCGTTGTACCAAGCCCAGGCCGAGACCTCGGGAGGCGCCGATGATGAGGGCGGTCTTGTTGGCGTTCATAGCGATACTCCATATCAAGGGCGCGGCGAGCGGTGTTGTGCACAGGTTCGCTTGTCGCGCGGCAACGTGGCGGTTGCCCTCCACTGGGAGGGCCTGGGTGACGAGCATAAACCAGGAAGAGGTCGGCTGCCCTGTCGCGGCTGGTCAAAAAATGATCGAAGGTCTGAAAGGCCTGTGGAGACGGGGTCTGACAGGGTGGTTCACGGGTTATCCACAGGCTGCTCCACAGTAATTGTGTGCAAGCGCGACAGCCTGAAAATGCCCGTTTCAGGGAACGCAGTCGCTGCTGACTGGGGATAACTCACACGCTTTCAGTGACTTGGGTTAATGTCACACAAATGTGATCAAAATATGCTCAATACGCTGCAGGCCTTGCGGAACAAGGCCTGCAGCGGAGTGCCCCAAGCTTATCCACAGGCAGGCCCACAGCAGTTGTGGGCAACGCTCAGGCTCGTTCCAGCAGGATGCGCCCGCGGCTCAGGTCGGCGAGCTGCTGCTGCAGCACCTCGAGGTGGCTGTCACCCAGGGCGATGCGCAGGTCGACGCCGTTGGCGGTGAACTGCTCGTCCAGCACCAGGCCGTCGACTTCGCCCAGGCGCAACTTGACCAGCGCCAGTTCGCTGAAGGTGCAGCTGCAGGCGAACTCGCTGCGCTGTACCAGCAAGCGCTTGGGCGCCTGCTGCAGGCATTTGTTGGCGCCGCCGCCGTAGGCCCGGGCCAGGCCGCCGGTGCCCAGTTGGATGCCGCCGTACCAGCGGATCACCAGAACCACCACCTGGTCACAGTCCTGGGCCTCGATGGCGGCAAGGATCGGGCGCCCGGCCGTGCCGCCGGGCTCGCCGTCGTCGCTGCTGCGGTATTGGCCGCCGAGCTTCCAGGCCCAGCAATTGTGGGTGGCCGCCAGGTCGCTGTGGCGTTCGATGAAGGCCATGGCCTCGGCCGGGCTACTGATCGGGCCGGCGAGGGTGATGAAGCGGCTCTTGCGGATGTCCTCGCGGAACTCGCAGAGCTCGAGCAGGGTAGAAGGCATAAGTCCGGGTCAGGCGGGCGTGCTGATGCCGCAGCCTTTGAGAATGATGTGGATAAGGTTGTTGCTGGCGTCTTCCATGTCCTGCTTGGTCAGCCGGCTGCGGCCGGTCACCTGGCAGATCTGGGTGGCGAAGTCGGCGTAGTGCTGGGTGCTGCCCCAGAGCAGGAAGATCAGGTGCACAGGGTCGACCCGGTCCATCTTGCCGGCGTCCATCCAGGCTTGGAACACCGCGGCACGGCCGCGGAACCATTCGCGGTAGTCGGCGCTGAAGTACTCGCTCAGGCATTCGCCGCCGCTGATCACTTCCATGGCGAATATTCGCGAGGCCTGCGGGTTGCGTCGGGAAAACTCCATCTTGGTGCGGATGTAGTGGCTGAGCGCCACGGCCGGGTCGTCTTCCACGCTCAGGGCATTGAAGGTGCTGTCCCACAGCTCGATGATGTTGCTCAGCACCGCGATGTACAGGCCCAGCTTGTTGGTGAAGTAGTAGTGCAGGTTGGCCTTGGGCAGCCCGGCCTTGAGCGCGATGGTGTTCATGCTCGTGCCCTTGTAGCCGTGGCGGGCGAATTCGTCTTCGGCGGCCTGGATGATGGCCTGCTCGTTCTTCTGGCGGATGCGGCCGGCGGGCTTGCCCGAGGCGGGGGAGCGATGCGCAGGGACTTCTAGGGTCATGGACGATTCCGGGCGGGTCGTTACAGATGTCCGACAGATTACCTGCCTGTGCCGAAGTGACAAGCATTAGCGGTAGAGATACGTATCAACGTGTCGCAGCCAGGCTCTCGAGGAAGCTTTCCAGCACCAGGTTCGGCCGACGGCCCTTGCGCGTCACCCAGCTCAGGCTCAGGTCATAGAAGCGCTGGGCGGGTTTGAGCGCACGCAGGCGCCCCTGCTGCACCCAGAGCATCGCGTAATGGTCGGGCAGGTAGCCGATGTAACGTCCGGTGAGGATGAGGAAGGCCATGCCTTCGCGGTCCGAGGCACTGGCGGTGCAGCGCAAGGCCTGGTAATGGGCCTGGATGTCGGCCGGCAGGCGGAAAGTTGGGGCGATCGCATCCTGGTCATTGAGGCGGTCGTCGTCGATCTGCTGGTCATCGGCATAGAACAGCGGATGGCCGACCGCGCAGTAGAGCAGTGAGCGCTCGCTGTACAGCGGCTGGTACTCAAGCCCCGACAGTGGGCTGGTCTGAGGCACCACGCCGACATGCAGGCTGCCATCGAGCACACCCTGCTCGACCTGGCTTGGCGCGATCATGCGGATCTGGATGCGCACGTCCGGGCCGCGGTCCTTCAGTTCGGCCAGGGCATGGGTGATGCGCATGTGCGGCAAAGTCACCAGGTTGTCGGTGAGGCCGATGTTCAGTTCGCCGCGCAGGTGCTGGTGCAGGCCGTTCACCTCGGTGCGAAAGGTCTCCAGGGCGCTGAGCAACTGCAACGCCGAGTGGTAGACCTCGCGGCCTTCCTCGGTGAGCGAAAACCCGGCGCGCCCCCGTTGGCACAGACGCAGACCCAGGCGTTGCTCGAGGTCGTTCATCTGCTGGCTGATCGCCGAGCGGCCGATCCCCAGCACGTTCTCCGCCGCCGAGAAACCGCCGCATTCGACGACGCTGCGGTAGATTTTCAGCAGGCGGATGTCGAAATCGCTGACTTGGGCGAGGGGATCGGGACGTCGGCTCATTAGTTTAGTTATCCGCTGACTGAAGATTAGAAATGCTGGGTTTTTCGAACTTTATCGCCGTGACAATTTAGCTGCAACAACACCCATCGTTGCCTAATCGTCTTCCGAGGAATCGCCCGATGAACATGCCCGAAACCGTCCAGGTCGGTCTGGCCAGCCAGCTCAAGCTGGACGCCCACTGGATGCCGTACACCGCCAACCGCAACTTCCAGCGCGACCCGCGCCTGATCGTGGCGGCCGAAGGCAACTACCTGGTCGACGACAAGGGCCGCAAAGTGTTCGACGCCCTCTCGGGCCTGTGGACCTGCGGTGCCGGGCATACCCGCAAGGAGATCAGCGAGGCGGTGGCCCGTCAGGTCGCCACCCTCGATTATTCGCCGGCCTTCCAGTTCGGCCACCCGCTGTCGTTCCAGCTGGCCGAGAAGATCGTCGACCTGGTGCCGGGCGACCTGAACCATGTGTTCTTCACCAACTCCGGCTCCGAGTGCGCCGACACCGCGTTGAAAATGGTACGCGCCTACTGGCGCCTGAAGGGCCAGGCCACCAAGACCAAGATCATCGGCCGTGCCCGTGGTTACCACGGCGTGAACATCGCCGGCACCAGCCTGGGCGGGGTCAACGGCAACCGCAAGCTGTTTGGTCAATTGCTGGACGTCGATCACCTGCCTCACACCGTGCTGCCGGCCAACGTGTTCAGCAAGGGCATGCCGGAAGAGGGCGGCATCGCCCTGGCTGACGAGATGCTCAAACTGATCGAGCTGCATGACGCCTCTAACATCGCCGCAGTGATCGTCGAGCCGCTGGCCGGTTCCGCCGGTGTGCTGCCGCCGCCGAAGGGCTACCTCAAGCGCCTGCGCGAGATCTGCAGCCAGCACAACATCCTGCTGATCTTCGACGAAGTGATCACCGGTTTCGGCCGCATGGGCGCGATGACCGGCGCCGAAGCCTTCGGCGTCACTCCGGACCTGATGTGCATCGCCAAGCAAGTCACCAACGGCGCCATCCCGATGGGGGCGGTGATCGCCACCAGCGAGATCTATCAGACTTTCATGAACCAGCCGACCCCCGAGTACGCCGTGGAATTCCCCCACGGCTACACCTACTCGGCACACCCGGTCGCCTGTGCCGCCGGTATCGCCGCGCTGGACCTGCTGCAGAAGGAAAGCCTGGTGCAGTCCGCCGCCGAGCTGGCGCCACACTTCGAGAAGCTGCTGCACGGCATCAAGGGGACGAAGAACGTCGTCGACATCCGCAACTACGGCCTGGCCGGCGCCATCCAGATCGCCGCGCGCGACGGTGATGCTATCGTCCGTCCGTACGAGGCGGCCATGAAGCTCTGGCAAGCCGGCTTCTATGTACGCTTCGGTGGCGACACCCTGCAGTTCGGGCCAACCTTCAACACCCAGCCGCAGGAACTGGATCGCCTGTTCGACGCGGTGGGCGAAGCCTTGAACAAGGTCGACTGACTTTTCTGATTTTGACGTCGGGCGCGTGAGTACCACGCGCCTGTCTCTACCTTCTTTATCTGGAGTTCTGCATGAGCATTGTTCAGCACCTGATCCACGGCGAGCTGGTCACCAAGGGCGAGCGCACCGCCGATGTCTTCAACCCGTCCACCGGCCAGGCCGTGCGCAAGGTCGAACTGGCCAGCCGCGCCACCATCCAGCAGGCCATCGATTCGGCCAAGGCCGCCTTCCCGGCCTGGCGCAACACCCCGCCGGCCAAGCGTGCCCAGGTGATGTTCCGCTTCAAGCAGCTGCTGGAGCAGAACGAGGCGAAGATCTCGCAGATGATCAGCGAGGAGCACGGCAAGACCCTGGAAGACGCGGCGGGTGAGCTCAAGCGTGGCATCGAGAACGTCGAGTTCGCCTGCGCTGCCCCTGAGCTGCTCAAGGGTGAGTACAGCCGCAACGTCGGCCCGAACATCGATGCCTGGTCCGACTTCCAGCCGCTGGGCATCGTGGCCGGCATCACCCCGTTCAACTTCCCGGCCATGGTGCCGCTGTGGATGTACCCGCTGGCCATCGCCTGCGGCAACGCCTTCATCCTCAAGCCGTCCGAGCGCGATCCGAGCTCGACCCTGTACATCGCCCAGCTGCTGCTGGAAGCCGGCCTGCCGAAAGGCATCCTCAACGTCGTGCATGGCGACAAGGAAGCGGTCGATGCGCTGATCGAGGCGCCGGAGGTCAAGGCCCTGAGCTTCGTTGGTTCGACCCCGATCGCTGAGTACATTTATGCCGAGGGCACCAAGCGCGGCAAGCGCGTCCAGGCGCTGGGCGGCGCGAAGAACCATGCGGTGCTGATGCCTGACGCCGACCTGGACAACGCCGTCAGCGCGCTGATGGGCGCGGCCTACGGTTCCTGCGGCGAACGCTGCATGGCCATTTCGGTGGCGGTGTGTGTCGGCGACCAGGTGGCTGATGCGCTGATCGCCAAGCTGGAGCCGCAGATCAAGGCGCTGAAGATCGGTGCCGGCACTGCCTGTGGCCTGGACATGGGCCCGCTGGTGACCGCCGCCGCGCGTGACAAGGTGGTGGGCTACATCGATGACGGCGTCGCCGCTGGCGCCAAGCTGGTGGTCGATGGTCGCGGCTACCGTGTGGCCGGTAACGAGGATGGCTATTTCGTTGGCGGTACCCTGTTCGACAAGGTCACCCCCGAGATGCGTATTTATAAGGAAGAGATCTTCGGTCCGGTGCTGTGCGTGGTGCGGGTGAACAGCCTGGAACAGGCCATGCAGCTGATCAACGAGCACGAGTACGGTAACGGAACCTGCATCTTCACCCGTGACGGTGAAGCGGCGCGGCTGTTCTGCGACGAGATCGAAGTGGGCATGGTGGGTGTCAACGTACCGCTGCCGGTGCCGGTGGCGTACCACAGCTTTGGTGGCTGGAAGCGTTCGCTGTTCGGCGACCTGCATGCCTATGGTCCGGACGGTGTGCGCTTCTATACCCGTCGCAAGGCGATCACCCAGCGCTGGCCACAGCGGGCCAGCCATGAGGCTTCGCAGTTTGCGTTCCCGAGCCTGTAAGGCGCAGGGATGAAAGCGGGGCGGCCGACAGGCCGCCCCGCTTTGTTTTTTGGCTGCTTATATAAGTGCTAGGGCTGTGATGGGCAGCTGGCAGCCCTGACGCGGTGTTTTCCCCCGATATTTCACTTTAATGAAATTAACGGTTGACGCCCTCTCAGATCCCCTTATAATGCGCCCCACTTCCGACGTAGTCGAAACGAAAAACTTATTGTTAATCAATAGGTTGAATGTTTCAGGTAGTATCGGAAGTGCTTCGATCATCTGATCGGCAGCGGTGAAAAAGGCAGTTGACAGCAGGTTGTAACGCTGTATGATTTGCCTCCCGCTACGAGAGATCGCGGCGAGTCAAGTGTTTGAAGTGAAACGAGTTCTTCGTTAAAAACCTCAAAATAAACGCTTGACACGAAATGAGGAAAGCGTAGAATGCGCGCCTCGGTTGAGACGAAACGCTCTCAGCCAAACGCTCTTTAACAAATTGAATCAAGCAATTCGTGTGGGTGCTTG